>JAKAPB010000085.1 GCA_021823045.1 Actinomycetes bacterium
GGAGAGGCAAGAACGACCCTCGGGCGAGTGAGAATGAAGCCCGAGCGGAGAACCTTGGAAAAGGTGCATCTAGTGAGTAGACTCACCATTTATCACTCAGATGCAACGGTGCTGGATGTTATGGTCCCAGCTAGGGGTCCTGATTATCTTTGTTAACCACGGCTGATTGGCGTCGTATCGTTGGCTTAATTAGTAGGTAGGTATGGACCATCTGTGAGGCGCTCCTAGAGCCGCTTAAGTGTTACTGGGCGCATCGGTGTTATGTTATCTCATATGGTAGAGATGGATACAGATCCGACGAGCGAATGGTGCGTGCCTGACTATGGCGGAGCATGCCTCTCAAATCTTCTCCCGGCGGTCGTCTATAGGCTCGCCCAAAGTGGACACAGAGGGTCCATTCCGGCGCCTGATCGCTTTCGGAGGGAGGTCATCCGGGCTGGGTCGACCGATCCAAGCGACTCGAGTTGGCTTTTTTCGGAACTTGACGGTTTAGACCAAATGGTGGTTTTTGTCGTGGATGGTCTGGGCTCCTCGCAGCTTGAAGCACATCTATCTGACTTGGATATGCTGGGTTCGCTAAAGAGGATAACCATAGACACAGTAGCTCCGACGACGACAGCGAGCGCCTTGACTTCGATTACGACTGGTCTACCGCCTTCCCTGCATGGTCTAGTTGGATATAGGATGCGCGTTGGCCCTAGGAGCGTGATGAACACTCTTAGGTGGTCTACCGGAGGTAAGAAGGTTTCGATGGACGTGAATCCATACAGGATCGCACCGGTAGAGCCTTTTTTCGGACTCCACCCGGCGGTAGTGACGAAGTCTGGGTTGGAGAAGTCGGAGTTCTCGCTCGCACACCTCCGATCCTCCAGAAACTCATCTTGGCGGACCCAGAGTGGAATCGGCTCGTGGATCAAAGAGTTACTCGCAAAGGGCGAGAAGTTCATCTACGCATACTACGAGGGAATTGATTCGACCGCCCACGAGTTCGGTCTCGGGGATCGCTATCTTGAAGAGCTTATCTACCTGGACTTTATGATCAAGAGAATTGTTGCAGCCTTGCCAAAAGGTGCCGGACTTCTGGTGACGGCTGATCATGGTCAGGTGGAGGTTCTAGACGAGCCGCTGGTGATACCTGATAATGTGCAATCTCAAGTTAGCTTTCAAAGTGGTGAGGGTCGTTTTCGCTGGCTACATCTGCGCTCGGGTAGCCTAGAAGAGGTGACTAAGGAACTCGAGGAGACCTTTGCTGGGGTCTGTAGAGTGCTGACGAGGCAACAAGTGATAGAACAGGAGATCCTTGGTCCAAAGATGTCACTAGAAGTTTCCAGGCGTCTTGGTGACGTCGCTCTTATAGCGACTGCGCCCGTTTCGTTTTTCGATCCGGACGATACCGGACCATTTAAGCTCGTCTGCAGGCATGGTGGCCTAAGTACTCAGGAAGTAAAGGTGCCACTTTTGTGTGCTACCGGCTAGGTGGTTAGGGTGAGGCCCTCTAATATATCCCTCTAAAGGTCATGGATCTAACAGTATCTAACCGTGATATCTTCGAAGCTAAAGATGGAGGTCCCGATGAACGGGGTAAGTGGAGAAAGCAAGTCGGCCGAGGTAATTCCCGTGCCTGGCGAAGAAGCCAGCGAGGTCGAAGTTATATCTTCGCCCGCCAAAGTTCTACGGATAGGATCGATGATCAAGGGCCTGCTCGAAGAGGTCCGGTCTTTCAATCCCGACGAAACGACACGCACGAGGCTGAAAGAGATCTACCAACGTTCGATCGAGGAACTCGCTTCTGGACTTTCCGATGATCTAGCAAGCGAGCTCAAGAGGGTTAGTCTGCCATTCGCTGGAGACGATGTCCCGAGTGAATCGGAACTAAGAATTGCCCAGGCGCAGCTTGTGGGATGGTTGGAGGGGCTTTTCCATGGGATACAAGCAACCCTTTTCGCTCAGCAGCTCGCGGCACGCTCTCAACTTGAGGAGATGCGAAACAAGCAACTAATGCCTGGAGCGCATGAAGACGCGCAACGCCCCGGCACCTACCTGTAGGCCTTATGCCAACAGTTGCACTCGGATCCGATCATGCTGGTTTCCAACTTAAAGAGGCCGTAAAAAGCCATCTAGGTGACCTTGGTGTAAAGGTAATTGATTTTGGAACGCACGACGCATCGACTTCGGTTGATTACCCGCGTTACTGCGCTCCGGCGGCAAGGGCGGTAATCGCCAAAAGGGCCGACTTTGCAATTGTGTTCGGGGGATCGGGACAAGGCGAACAGTTGGCTGCCAACAAGGTCAAAGGCGTGAGGGCGGCTTTATGCTACAACGAACTATCCGCCCGTTTAGCACGCCAACACAACGACGCTAACGTTTTGTCGCTCGGTGCTCGGCTATTAGGAACTGAACTGGCTATAGCGATTGTCGACGCATTCTTGGGGTCTAGTTTCGATGGAGGAAGGCACTCGCGCCGAGTGGAAATGCTTTCCATGCTGGAGTCCGGTGAGGATATAGACGAGGTGACGGCCTGAGTGGTTCGGCCAAGGAGGCTAGGTCGAACCGCCCGACTGATTCGCACCCTCGCTGTCGTTGCAGTAGCTATTGGCGGATCTGCACTTTTTGTAGCGAAGAAGGATTTCGCTTCGACACCCCTCGGCGCCGAGACTACTTCCTCGACTTCCATGCCACAACCAACCTCCACGACCACAACCTATCCCAGCGGACCGTTAGGAGTGGGCCTTTATCAAGACGAAGTCACCGAGCCGGGACGGTCGATCTGTCCACCACTCGACGCTGTATGTACCGTAAGGAGCTTCGAACTTCAGATATTTTACCCCGCCATTACGTCGGGTTCTGGGCCGGTGCTGGATGCGGAGACTGCTCTTATCCATGGCCCGTATCCGGTGATAGTTTTTGCTCACGGTTTTGATCTGAACCCAATGAACTATTACCCAATGATCCAGGGGTGGGTGCAGGCGGGCTTTATAGTGGCCGCTCCGATCTTCCCGCTGACTTCACTCGCGGGATTGACTGAATACAACGTCAATTTGAATAATGAGGGCCAGTCCGACCTTTACGAATCGGATCTGTTGAACCAGCCGCAGGACATCAAAGCCGCCTTGGCGAATTTAAATACCATAGCGCTATCTAAGAATTCGTCGTTATATGGGATGCTAAATCTCGCCAGCGTAGCGCTAGCGGGGCAGAGCGATGGGGGAGACACCGTGCTTGCAGCGGCGTACAACAGCTGCTGCGTGATACCTGGCGTCAAGGCCCTAGCGGTCTTATCTGGGGCGGAATTCCCCCCCTTTGGTGGGAGTTATTTTTCGACCCCGCCACTTCCTATTTTGGTAACACAAGGTAGCGCTGACACGGTCAATCTTCCTGGGGACTCACAGCAGATATTCACACAAGCTCCGCCGCCAAAGTACTATTTAAACCTATTGGGTGCAGATCACTTAGCTCCCTACACGGCTAACGATCCATACGAGCAGGCGGTCGTTAGCGTTAGCGTCGCCTTTTTCGATTTTTACCTAAAGGGGATTGGCAGCTCATCTGAGATAAATTCCCTAGGTAACGTGGCGGGCGTTTCAGCGCTTAGTGTAGATTAGCCAGAAAAGCCGCCTGACGCATTTTTGGGTCGTTGCGGTAGCCGACCACCAGACTTTTTGGTTTCTAACGATGTGGAGTAGATTTTGACCGGTGCTGAAACTGGCCCAAGGGGCTTGAGTCCATTTAACTGGGCGATCGAGCTATGTGAGACTTCTGGTGATGGTCCGAAACTTGCCGTCAAGGATTTAATTGACGTCGAAGGGACTATTACCACCGCAGGATCACGTCTCGTCGCTTCGGTTGCGACACCCGCCGAGCAGGACGCCCCTATCGTGGCTAGTGCTCGACGCAGCGGTGCCAGAATCATCGGGAAGGCGAATCTTACCGAACTGGCCTTTGGTGCACAAGGAATAAATCCATGGTATGGAACGCCGGTAAATCCGATCTCCCCTGAACTGATACCCGGTGGATCGTCTAGCGGAAGCGCAGTGGCGGTCGCTCGCGGGATTGCCGATGTGGCCTACGGAACCGATACCGGTGGGTCGATAAGAATTCCGGCGACCTGCTGCGGAGTGATCGGCTTGAAGACGACTTTAGGTAGGGCTTCGACCACCGGGGTATACCCACTTTCGCAGTCGCTAGACACGATAGGTCCGCTGGCTAGGTCAATTCCACAGATTTGGACCGGCCTATCATGGTTATTTGCCGGTGATATCGCTCTCGAAGCGGCTCCCTGTCAAGGTGCGGGAAGAATTAGGACTTCGGAGTCTGAATTGATCGAAGCGACGATAGACGAGGCCCTGGCTTTGGCCGGAATGAAACTGACAAGTCTGGAAAATCCGGGACTTTCAAGGGCGTGGGAAGTCGGTGGGGTGATTATGGGCTATGAGGCAATTCGAAATAATGAACTAGCGGTTAGCCAACACCACCGAATAGACCCCGCTATTTGGAGTCGTTTCCAACTATACCGAACTAAGTCTGTCGCTGATTATGAGGAGGCGTTGGAGGTGGGTAGGGCCTTTTCGAGGGAGCTTTCGGACCTTTTGGGCAATTTTGAAACCTTAGCTCTCGCTTCAGTCCCATTTGAGGTACCATCACTTAAAAACGCTTACGACCGCTGGATCAATGTAAACACCTTGCCATTCAACGTGGCTGGACTACCTGCTATCTCTTTTGCTCTTCCTTTGCGTTTCTGTGACGCCGTCAGAAAGGATAGGGCAATGAGCGATGATCTTGGGCAAGGAGTCGGAAAGAGTGGCCAACGTGTACCGGTTTCAATCCAGCTTGTCGGCAAGTTGGGGGCTGACGAAGCACTTGTTGCAACGGCCGATATGGTGCTAAAGGCGCTCAAGGCGGAAGGTTTCTAGCTACGCTAGGGTGCGCAAACTCTAACTCTCAGGCCTTTAGGTAAGGCGGAGTCCACCGTCAATCAATAGTTCGCTTCCGGTGATTGACGAACCAGCGTCTGAAAGTAAGAAGAGAACCGACTTTGCGACCTCAGCAGGTGAGATTAATCTTTTGGTCGTGTGATGCATCCTAAACTCGTCATCGCTTGCCAGCGAATAGAGTTTCGCCGATGCTTCTAGGATTGGCGTCGCTGTCGATCCTGGGGAGACTGTGTTGGCAGTGATCAGGGTGCCAGATAACTCCAGGGCAAGGTTCGCCATGTATGCGCTGACCGCTGCCTTTGAAGCGCAATAGTGCGATAACAGATTTAGCGGCCGCTTGGCTCCAGCTGACGAAATCGCAACTAGTCGTCCCGGTTGGTCTTGGGAATTCTGAAGCATAGAGGTCAAGGCGGCTTGCATAAGGTTGGTGACTCCAAAATAATTTATGTCGAAGAGGATTCTTGCCGAGTCCGGAGCTGAAAGCCAAGCTGGTTCGCCGCCGATGATAACCCCAGCACATGCTATCGCGGCGGTTAACCGGCCCATTGATTCGGCCAGTTCGACGGCTTTGGCGCAAGCCTTGGGATCTCGTACGTCGATCTCCATAGTTTCTATTCCGTTCGACCTAGATAGCGATTGGAGTTCTTCGCGGCTAGACAGTGGATACGGAACCAAAGGAATACTTTCGCATATGTCGATAGCAACCACTCGCCAACCTCGATCGGCAAGCTCGGTTGTAATCGCCCGTCCGATTCCGCGTGCAGCGCCCGAGACGATCGCTACATTGATTTCACTTTCTTGGTTGTCCATGCTAAGAACCAACATTTTGATAGAACTTGTCAAACCTACTTATGAGGTCTTCAGCGAAGGCAGAAAGAATAAGTAAGCCTTCTTCCTGCGATGCTCCAGTGGGATCCCCGATCACGCCGTTTTTCGAGACCGCCCCGATGCCACCAACCTTCATCATCTCGATCAGTTTCGCAGGGTCCTCAAGTGCCCCAGCCCGGGCCGCTTGGAGATTTACCAGAGTTGGGTCTAGCGCGAGCATGATCGAAGTCTCCGTTCTACCGGCGTGTAGATCGGGCTGCCAGAGACCTCGGAAGCTCAGGGGTGCCTGATGGCGCTCGGCCGCTGAAATGAGCGCATCGACGGTCGGTATCCAGGCCATGATCTTGCGCCCCTCGTCCTGCAGGATCCGATGGGCATTGAGGAGCGGAGCGGCGTTACCCCCATGGGCTGATACTATCGCTATCGCCTGGTTTGCTTCGGACGATCTAACCAGCTCGACAAGGTAAAATTCCAGCGCCTGGGTGCTTACGGAAAGAGTTCCCGGAATCATAGAATGCTCTCCCGAGCAGCCAAAGGGGATTAGGGGGGCAAGGATTGCCTGCTCCGGTCGTAGGTCGATCAGACTTTGGGTGATCTTCGACGTAATGGTTGTATCGGTTGCTAGGGGCAGGTGTGGTCCGTGCTGTTCGGTAGACCCCAATGGGATAACCAAGACCCTGCTCGACAAGGCGGTCTTAGCGTCTCTGGCGCTCATTTTCGCTAGTTGCAGGCTCATTTTTCTAAGATCCCCCACCCTCTAAGCCATTTTAGTATCAGCGAGGCTGCGGAGGCTGGATCGGTCTCTACAATCTCTCTATGGAGTTGGGCGCCGCCGATTCCGAGTATCGAAGATAATTTTTCGAACTCGTTTTTTCCCGCTGGAGGAGCGAGGTGACCAGATGGGATCCTGAAGGGTATCGTCCTTACCCCCCCTCCGGGTTTGGTGTACCCGACCTGACCCGATCCTATATATACAAATTCAAAGATGCGCTCTTCTAGGGATAGGGCTTTAGTGAGTGGGGACCTCTTGGGAATCGGCTTGGTAGCTTCAAAGCAGACAACCGCCCGATCTGCGATCTCTGACTCTTCGTAATGGCCATTGAAACAATGTCTACTCGCAAGGATCCTTTTCTGTCCGGATCCGTCGTGAGATTCTATCTGATGTGCCGATGAAATTAGAGGTAACTTGAGCTTTGCCGCCAGCTCGATGGGGGCAAGCGAATCCTGGTGACCAGATGGTGAACCACCCGTGAAGATGAGCCGGCTGGCTAACTTCTCGACCAGTGCTGAGGTAGCTTCGATGCGGGAGGTTCCAAGGCTATTTGGGATCCATACGGCATAGTCGGCACCCAGGTCGATCGATTCCAAGAGGGCATAAGTCGAACAAGCTGAGCAGCAGCTGGTGGAAATGACATAGAGGCCAAGAGAGTCCGCAAGCTTCCTGGCGAAATACAGTGCGGCGAGTTCGGTGGGGGTGGGACCCTGGTGCGTCGCGGCGAGAACCCCGTTTGAGTTATAGATCGGCTCGCTTGCAGAGATCAAAACGACTAGGCACTTGGTCTC
>JAKAPB010000086.1 GCA_021823045.1 Actinomycetes bacterium
CCGTGGAGATGGAAGCTCTGGCCAGTCGTTGGACTTCGGTTCAACAACTGGTGAAACTACCGTCGTCGAAGCAGTAAGTGAACGTCAGACGAACGATAGCAAGTTTGTATAAGTTTCATGGAACGGTATGTGAAATTCAGCCGCCCAGTTACTCCAGATGGAGCTCTTTGGCTTTAGGATCTCTGACATGTCCAGTCGTATTTCTCCAAAAGAGGTCGCCCACGTGGCGATGCTCGCTCGGCTCTCGCTTACCGAACAAGAAGCGGAGCTCTACGCTTCCCAGCTCTCTTCCGTCTTGGATCACGCCAGTGATATTGAGTCTTTAGATATCCATGATTTAGAGGTCACCGCCCATCCACTTGGACTGGTAAATCGCACCAGGAGCGATTCTGTCGTCTCTGGACTGAGCCAAGCCGAAGCCTTGTCTCAGGCGCCCGATGAGCAACAAGGAATGTTCTCCGTGCCACCGGTCTTAGGCGAACCGTCATGAGCGAGCGGATCAACATGAGCGCCTTCGAAATAGCCGAGGCGGTTAGCAACCAAAAGGTTACGGCGACATCGGTCATAGAGAAGTCCCTGGCTGTAGCGGAAGCCCTGAACTCGAAATTGAATGCCTTCTTAGCCATAGACAGAGAGGGTGCATTGCGAGCGGCGGCGAAGGTTGATTCGATCATCGCCAGCGGGGGATCACCTGGTCGACTAGCTGGGGTTCCGATAGCCCTAAAGGACAACATGTGTAAAGTTGGCCTACCGACCACCTGTGGTTCCAGAATCTTGCAGGGTTGGATTCCACCATATGACGCAACGGTGACGAAACTCTTAGAAAAAGAGGGAGCGATCATCGTCGGCAAGACCAATCTTGACGAGTTCGCGATGGGCTCCTCTACCGAGAACTCCGCCTACGGCCCAACCCTCAATCCCGTCGACCTGACAAGGGTGCCCGGTGGTTCTTCGGGCGGCTCGGCATCGAGTGTGGCGGCGGGGATCGTCCCAGTTGCCCTCGGATCCGATACCGGCGGGTCTATTCGTCAACCAGCGTCTCTGTGCGGGGTTGTCGGTGTCAAGCCCACCTACGGGAGGGTCTCCCGATATGGTCTCGTTGCCTTTGCTTCGTCATTAGATCAGATTGGACCCTTTTCCTCTACCGTAATGGACTCTGCCCTAACCTTAGAAGTGATCGCCGGCTTCGATCCCAAGGATTCGACTTCTTACGACGAACAGATGGGATCACTAAGTGCGCAAAAGGGCCTTTCGGTCCAAGGGTTACGAGTGGGGATAGTCACGGAGTTTGTCGAAGGCAGCGAGCCAGAGGTAGTTAGCGCCCTCAGGGGGGCCGCCGATGCACTCGCTAGCCTTGGTGCGGAAATAGTCGAGATCTCTATCCCAGAGACCAAGCTCGGCCTTTCTGCCTACTACCTGATCGCCCCGGCCGAAGCTTCGTCCAATCTGGCTCGCTTCGACGGAGTGCGCTTCGGACTTAGGGTCGAGGGTTCAAATATCGAAGAGACAAACGTACTAACTCGAACTCAAGGATTTGGTGCGGAGGTAAAGAGGCGGATCATGCTGGGGACCTACGCTTTGTCTTCGGGCTATTATGACGCCTATTACGCCAAGGCTCAGCAGGTAAGAACGCTAATTAAGTCGGGATTCGAGCGGGCTTACGAGCAGGTGGATGTGCTGATTTCCCCCGTCTCACCTACAACAGCGTTCATGCTCGGCGAGAAGTCCCTCGATCCGCTAACAATGTACCTCTCCGATGTCTGCACAATTCCGAGCAACCTAGCGGGTCACCCGGCGATGTCGGTGCCTTACGCTTTTGATTCCCAGGGTCTCCCTATAGGAGTCCAGATACTAGCCCCGGCGCTTAGGGAGGATCTGATGTTTAGATTGGCCTTCGCATTGGAGGGGTCGTCTAGAGGAGCCCCTTCACTGGACGCTTCCTTAGAGGAGGTGATAAGTCATGAATAACCTGGAGACCAATCAGCGTGATCTAGCGGTTAGCGGGGAATCTGAATTTCTTCCAGACGGTTGGGAGCTGATCTGCGGGCTAGAAGTGCATACCGAGCTGAAGACCAGGACCAAACTCTTTTGCGGTTGTGAAAACGTCTTTGGCGCGCAAGCTAATACCAACGTCTGCCCGACCTGCTTAGGCCTACCGGGATCGCTGCCGGTGCTAAATGAGAGGGCGTTGGAGATAGCGGCGATGATCGGGATAGCACTTTCTGCGAAGGTGCAGGCGTCGATCTTCCATCGCAAGAACTACTTCTATCCCGACATGCCGAAAGATTTCCAGATCTCTCAGTATGACATACCGTTAAACGCCGACGGATACCTGATGCTGCCTAGCGGCAAGAGGATCGGAATCGAAAGGGCACACGTCGAAGAGGATACCGGAAAGATCACCCACTTAGGCGGGACTTCGGGAAGGATCCACGGTGCCGAACGGGCACTTATCGACTACAACCGCAGCGGGGTACCGCTAGTTGAGATAGTTTCACGACCCGATATAGCTTCTCCGGAAGAGGCTAGAGAGTACGTTAGCGAGCTCCGATCTACCTTGGTGGCTATTGGCGCCTCTGATGGGAAGATGGAGGAGGGTTCGTTGAGGGTCGATGCCAACGTTTCGGTGCGTCCAATCGGGGAGACGCCTTTTAGAACTCGTTGTGAGATCAAGAACCTGAACTCGTTACGGTCCTTGGTCCGCGCAATTACCTTCGAAGCTCGCAGGCAGGTTGCGGCTTATTTAGCCGGTGAAAAGGTTACTCAGCAGACCAGACATTGGGATGAAAGTGCTGGCCGAACCGTCGCTCTTCGAAACAAGGAAGAGGCGGAAGACTATCGGTACTTCCCCGAGCCTGACCTTGTGCCGCTGAGGCCAAGCGAAGTGTGGATTGAGGGTCTTAGGTCCCAATTGGGTGAGCTTCCCAAGGAGAGGCGGGCGAGGCTTGTCGAGAGTCTCGGATTAACCGGTACAAACGATCAGATCGAGACGGCAATATCGGTCGAGTTATACCCCTTCGTAAGCTCAGCATTAGCCGCAGGGCTTGACCCAAAGATTGCGGTAGCTCGATGTGCCAATGAGCTTGCGAGCTTGACGCCATTGGATGAAGCATTCGAAATCTCCTGGTTCGTCGAGCTTTTGAGGATGGAGGTAGCGGGTGAAGTGTCGGCGACACAAGCCAAGTCGATCCTCGTCGAAGTAGCGAAGAATCTGATAGCGCCGAGGGTCGCCCAAGAGAGACTCGGAATTTCGCAGCTCACGGATGATCAATTGACCAAAACTATCAATGAGGCAATTTTGCAATATCCGAAGGAGTGGGAGCGTTTTCGGACCGGCGAGGCTCAGCTGCAGGGCTTTTTCGTCGGAAAGATTATGAAAGTAACCTCGGGAAAGGCCGATGGAAAGGCCGTTGTTAGGATTTTACTCGCCTTGGCAGAGCAACGTTGAAGCCTGGTCATTGAACGGGGCCATCGACCTATAAGGTGCAGAAGAGAACTTTGAGAAGTCGGACTTGGGAGTGGTGAGATTGAACCAGAATCGGGACCTTTCGGAAAAGAGGCCATCGAGCAAGGTCGTTACGGACGGTTACCGCAGGGCACCTGCTAGGGCGATGCTGAGGGCGGTTGGGATGGAGGACGAAGACTTCCAAAAGCCACAGGTGGCCGTAGCGTCTTCCTTCAACGACGTGACTCCTTGCAACATGTCCCTCGCAGAGCTGACGCGCCATGCCAAGATGGGAATTCGCAAAGCGGGTGGCTACCCATTTGAGTTCTCAACGATCGCAGTGTCCGACGGCATCTCCATGGGTTTTGAGGGGATGAAGGCCTCCTTGGTCTCTCGGGAGATAATCTGCGACTCGGTGGAGGCGATGATGCACGCAGAGGGGTTTGACGCAATGGTCACCCTCGCTGGATGCGACAAGTCGCTCCCGGGCATGCTGATGGCGGCGGCCCGATCGAATCTGCCCTCGGTGTTTCTCTACGGTGGCACGATCCTGCCGGGCCATCTAAACGGCAAGTCGATCGATCTGGTAGACGTCTTTGAAGCGGTTGGATCCTACTCTGCTGGGGCATTGACCGACGAAGAACTCTCGCTAATCGAGAGGAATGCCTGTCCTACTATCGGTAGCTGTGGTGGCATGTTTACCGCCAACACCATGGCTTCGGTAGCGGAGGCCCTCGGAATGAGCATCCTCGGATCGGCCTCCGCTCCGGCGGTGGACAGGAAGCGGACGGACTTTGCCTTCCTATCGGGGGAGATGGCGGTCAATCTCTTAGTAGAAGGGATCACGACGAGGCAGATCCTGACCAAAGCCGCTTTTGAGAATGCTATATCCGCTGTAATGGCGCTAGGTGGATCGACCAATGCAGTGCTTCACTTGATGGCGATAGCCTATGAGGCGGAAGTCGATCTGACTTTGGACGACTTCAACCGGATCGCCAAGAGGGTGCCCCATATCGCCGACACTAAGCCACACGGGAAGTTTCATATGAGCGATATTGAGGCGATTGGCGGAATTCCGGTAGTTCTGCAGGAGTTGGCGAGTCGAGGACTGCTTAACCTTGACGCACTAACCGTCAGTGGCAAGACAATGGGGGAGAACCTCGACGCAATTAAGCCTCCAAAGCCCGATGGGGTTGTGATCCACGATCTTGACCACCCGATCCATAAAGTCGGTGGCATCGCTATTTTGTCTGGATCGCTAGCTCCCAAGGGCTCGGTGGTAAAAGTTGCGGGAATCGACGTCGATTACTTTGAGGGTACAGCGAGGGTATTCAACGGTGAAGAAGCGGCATTGGACGCAATCCTCGCTGGTGAAATTGAGCCAAACACAGTCGTAGTAATACGCTACGAGGGTCCAAAGGGCGGTCCCGGGATGCGTGAGATGCTCGCAGTAACTGGAGCGATGAAGGGCGCGGGAAGGGGTGCCGACTCGGCACTAGTTACCGACGGGCGATTCTCCGGGGGAACTCATGGTCTGTGTATCGGCCACGTTTCGCCCGAAGCGGTCGACATGGGACCGATTGCTCTCGTAAAAGACGGAGACAAGATAGTCATCGACGTCGAAAAGCACACCCTCAATCTGGTAGTTGACGAGAAAGAACTTGCTGATAGGCAGGCGGGAGTAACCCATCCAGAACCGAAATATACACGAGGATTTCTGGCAAAGTATGCAAAATTAGTCAAAGGAGCTGAAATAGGTGCCGTTACCGGAGCCTAGAGGTGTTTTGTTAGCGGCTAGTATGTCCCCATGGCAAATTTCGCCTCAGAGATCGTAGTACTTCCTTCGTAGCGTAGCGGGTCACCCGGTGCGCTACAAGACCTCCCCCTCGGGGAGGTCTTTTTGTTTATCCGCACCAAAAGTGGTTCATGCTGCAGTGAGTCCTGGGAGACTTTAGGGTTTTTGAACGCGAATGGCCGTGTGTGGGTTGTGTCCGCCGGAGTTTCGGTGGAAACGGGTAGATCGCAGTTGAATGGCGATCGAGTGCAGTGAGACGGCACCCAGATTGGGGCCGAAGTTCTAGCTTTGAGGAGTTAGCAAGATGCAACTGACAGGTGCCCAGGCGCTGATCAAAAGTCTTGAGATGGAGCAGGTAGAGGTTATATTTGGCCTTCCCGGGGGGGCGATTCTTCCGGTATATGACCCACTTTTAGACTCGACCATCAGGCATATCTTGGTAAGGCACGAACAGGGTGCTGGCCACGCCGCCGAAGGCTATGCACACGTCACGGGGCGTCCGGGTGTTGCGATGGTGACCTCGGGGCCAGCGGCGACGAACATCGTTACCGCTCTCGCAGACGCCTACATGGATTCGATCCCTCTGGTAGTGATCACCGGGCAGGTCGGGACGAGTTTGATCGGCACCGATGCCTTCCAAGAAGCCGACACTACCGGAATCACGATGAGCGTCACCAAGCACAACTGGTTAATTACTGATGCCTCGCAGATCCCAACGGTCATCCGAGAGGCATTTCACGTCGCAACGACCGGCCGACCGGGTCCTGTCCTTATTGACTTGCCAAAGGACGTTTCTAACCAGGCCATGGAGTGGTATTGGCCAGAGAGTGTCGACCTTCCGGGCTATAAGCCAACGCTCAAGGGTCATCCAAAGATGATCCAGGAGGCCGCAAAGCTGATCTCGAGGTCGCTTCGCCCGGTCCTGTACGTCGGGGGTGGTGTGCTAAGAGCGGGAGCGACGAAGGAACTTCTGACACTGGCTGAGCACTGTGGAATACCGGTGGTGACAACCCTCATGGCGAGGGGAGCTTTCCCAGACGATAACCCGCTTTGCCTCGGGATGCCGGGTATGCACGGCAACTACACAGCGGTGACTTCGATGCAGAAGTCCGACCTGTTGATTACCTTGGGGGCGCGTTTTGACGATCGTGTCACGGGCAATGTCGCGGGCTTTGCTCCCTACGCCAAGGTCATTCATGTCGATATCGATCCAGCTGAACTCGGCAAGATCAGAAACCCAGACGTCCCGATTGTTGGGGATCTGAAGTTGGTGATTCCCGAGCTGATCAGGGAGATCAAGAAGCTAAAGGTCGATACTAAGAGCCAACTTGAGCCGTGGATAGCCGAGCTTGACGCCTGGCGTGAAAAGTATCCGTTGAGCTATGAACAGGACCCAGGCGGGCGTCCACTAAAGCCGCAGTATGTCATCGAGAAGTTGAAGAAGATGGCACCGTCAGACACCATCGTGGTCTCTGGGGTTGGTCAGCATCAGATGTGGGCATCACAGTTTTGGAAGTTCAATCACCCCAATACCTGGGTGAATTCGGGAGGACTCGGAACTATGGGCTTTGCGGTTCCAGCGGCTCTTGGTGCAAAGGTCGGGAGGCCGGACAAGGTGGTCTGGGCGATTGACGGCGATGGCTGTTTTCAGATGACCGCACAGGAGCTCGTCACCGCTACCGCTGAGAGGATCCCAATCAAGGTAGCTATCCTAAACAACGCCTATTTGGGGATGGTGAGGCAGTGGCAGGAGATGTTCTACGACCAACGCTATTCAGAGGTATACCTCTCTCCTGACCTTCCTGACTACGTCAAGTGGGCGGAGGCAATGGGATGCGTCGGGATCAGGGTCGACAGCGCAGATGAGGTCGAAGTCGCTATCGAGAAAGCAAACTCTATAAATGATCGCCCGGTCGTGATCGACTTCAGGACAGACACATGGGAAAAGGTATTTCCGATGGTGCCAGCGGGCAAGACAAATGACGAGATCGTGATCGGACCACAAGAAATGGAGAGAAAGTGACTTTTCC
>JAKAPB010000087.1 GCA_021823045.1 Actinomycetes bacterium
ACTACCAGGCCTAGGGTCTCAGTCCACGGAGCTGGATATCCTCCGAGTCGAATGTGATCCTTCTCGTCGACGATGCCCGAGAAGAACGTGACAAGGACATTCCCCCCGGCTTTGACATAAGTCGCTAGCGAGGCTGCGTGTGAGTCGCTAATGAGATAAAGGGCGGGGGCAATAATTAGTCGGTAGGGACTCAGATCCTGACCCGGGTGGACGAAGTCAACCGTCACTCCAAGTTCAAATAGGCCTCGATAGATTGGTAGCAGCACCTCCATCAGACGAAGGTCGCTGCTTGGATGTGATTCCATCTCGAGCGACCACCAATTTTGCCAATCGAAGAGAATTCCGACAGAAGAGCTAACGGTAGAACCGGCGATGTCGGCTAGGCCGGCAATCTCTTTTCCAAGCGTTACAACTTCGTTCCAGAGTCGAGACTCGGTCCCCACATGGGGAAGCATGGCACTGTGAAACTTTTCGCTACCTGAGCGAGAGGCACGCCACTGGAAGCACAGAGCGCCCTCGCTCCCACGTGCGATCGCCTGGAGGCTCAAGGCTCGGTACTGTCCTGGGACCTTGGAGACATTAATCGAGCGCCAGTTCACCGCACTCGGAGCCTGCTCCATCAGCAACCAGGGCCTTCCACCGCCTAGCGATCTTGTGAGATCGGAGGTGAGTGCACTGACAATGTGCGCCTCGTCATCAGCAGGGTCAGGATAGCTATCATAAGAGGCCACATCTAACGCTTCGGACCACTTGAAGGCGTCTATCGGCCTGAAGAGTCCCATAAAGTTGGTGGTGATCGGCACGTACTCGTCTACCCTGCGGATTTCAGCCCTCTCAATAAGTAGGCAGTCGAGTAGTTCATCAGAACTAAATCGGGCAAAGTCCAGCCTCAAGGAGGGATTACTGAATGTTGGGGTAGACCTTGGCGGATTGATCTGGGCCCACGAAGTATACCTTTGACTCCAAAAGTCAGTCCCCCAAGCAGAGTTGACTGCATCGAGTGTTCCGTATCGCTTTCTGAGCCAACTGCGAAAAGATAGGGCCGAGATCTCACAGTAACAAGCCGATACGTGACATCCGTATTCATTTCCGATATGCCAGAGCCGGAGGGCTGGATGGTTATGGTAGCGATTGGCCACGGCGGCGGCGAGTTCAGCTGCGGCGGTTCGATATTGGGGAGACGAGGGACAGTAGTGCTGTCGGGAGCCGAAGGAGAGCTTCGTGCCGTATTCTGTTGTTGGGAGGATCTCTGGATGCGCCTCCACCAACCATGCCGGAGGTGACGCCGTCGCAGTGGCGAGGTCGACCATAATGCCCGCATTATGGAGGAGATCGAGGATGCGATCGAGCCATCCGAAGTTGAAGTCTCCGGGACCGCTCTGGATTTTGGACCAGGAAAAGACCCCAACGGTTACGAAGTTGACACCCGCCAGCTTCATCAACTCGACATCTTGCAACCAGACATCCTCTGGCCATTGCTCTGGGTTGTAATCTCCACCGTAGACGAGGCAACCGATTCCATCAGAGTCTCGAAAAAGCGGTCCACCTGACCAACGCTGTGTACTCACCGCTTCCTCCTCGCGTTATCGCCGCCGGGGCAGAAAAACACGCTCATAACGTCACACTCCCGGCCGTCAGTCCTGACCTCCAGAAGCGCTGTAGCGACAAGAAAGCGATAACAAGCGGGATTACAGAGAGCAAAGTACCGATTACAACGTAGCTCACCAGCTGTGGGGCCTGGCCATACTCATTGTTCCATGAATATAAGCCCAAAGTAACTGGGTAGAGCTTCTCATTGGAGAGCATTACGAGCGGAAGGAAGAAGTTGTTCCAAATGGCAACGAACTGAAAGAGAAAAATCGTAACCAGTGCTGCGACATGATCCGAAAAGATATCGTTCGAAAGATCCGAAACTCCCTCGCACCGTCCATTCGAGCCGCCTCAAGGAGTTCGTCTGGAACCGCAGAGCCGGCATAAACACGGGCAAGGAATACACCAAATGGGCTGACAATACTTGGTAGCAGTACCGACCAGTAGGTATTGGTGAGGTGCACCTTGCTCATAAGCAGATAGAGCGGGAGCGCCAATGCGGTCCCGGGAACCAGTACTCCGCCGAGGATGATCGAAAATATCAACTCACGACCCCTAAATGGGAACTTTGCCAGTGCATAGCCGCATAACGCCGAGATCACCGTCGCCAGCAATGCGCCGATTCCAGCGTAGAGAACGGTATTAAGGATCCAGCGGACGTATATGCCCCCGTCGTAATGAAAGAGTCCCGAGAGGTTTGAAAAGAGCTGGAAATGGCTGAACAGGAGGCCCTCTGAATTGTACAGGGCACTAGGTCCCTTGGTAGAGGAGATGAGTAGCCAATACGCAGGAAGTAGGAAGTAGATCGTCATAACAAAGAGAAAGGCCATCGCTGTGACGGTCTTTTTGTTCCAAGGTGAACCCTGCGACAGGTGTCGATCGGGAACTTTGATCGTTGTTGTTCGCATTACTAGAGCAACCCCCCATTACTGCGGCGCCTTACAAGCCGAAGGAATCCAAAGGACAGTATGAACGTGCCGATTGCCAGGACTACAGCTATAGCTGCTGCGTAATTGGGGTTGTTAATCGAAAACGCCTGTGTGTATGCGAGGAGGTTAGGCGTGTAAGACGACGGTATGGTGGTCGTAATTGCCCGTAGCACCTGTGGCTCACTAAAGAGTTGGAGGGTCCCAATAATCGAGAGCACCGCAGTCAGAATCAAACTCGATCTGATCATTGGAAGCTTTACCCTACGTGAGATTTGGAAATCAGATGCGCCATCCATGCGGGCCGCCTCATAGATGGACGATGGAATGGCCTGTAGGCCAGCGTAGATAATCAGCATGTTATAACCCGTGTATTCCCAGGTCACGATGTTGGCGATCGACCATAAAACCGTGTGAACCCCGAGGAAGTTGAAACTACCAAATCCAACCGACCTGAGACCTGCGACAATTGGACTTAGGCCAGGGAGGTAGAGGAATGACCAAAGAATCGCCGCAACTACTCCTGGAATACCGTAGGGCAAAAAGAAGGCGAGGCGGAAAAAACGCTTAAAGCGGACAACTGCGGAGTCCATCAGAAGGGCTAGCACCGTAGCGAGGATCAGCATCACCGGTACCTGCACGATACCGAAGAGCAGGACCCTTTCTAAACCGTGAAGGAAGGAGGAATCCCGAAAGACCTGCAGGTAGTTGCTGAGGCCCACAAACTTGGTTGAAGTTGCATTCGGTCCCAGACCGAGTCCCGAAACTCGGCTAGCAAAGAGGCTCTCGTAAATTGCATAGCCGATGGGGAGGAGGAAAAAGAGGGTGAAAAGTACTCCGAAGGGCACAAGGAAGCCCAATGTCGTCCATGGGCGCACCTTTGTGTAGGTGCGTAGTGCCGGGGGGGCCGGGGGGCTTGTTGTGCTTCCGTCATTGGCGGCGCTCTGGGTTGCCGTCACGAGGGTCTCCTTAGGATGAAATATGACACGCTATTACATGCGCCTTACAAATACGACAAAATAAATAACACGGATTGCTATTTTCTAAAGGCGTCTAACCAAAAGCCTCCGGGCTGTTCCGCTTCAGGGTTCACTTGGAGCAAACAGTACACGACGGCTATTGATGATTCAACACAAACCATGCCGACGTCTCCTACTGTGGCTCCCTGGTCGCACTGCCACTCGAGTCGAACCGGGGGAGGAACCGGCTCGACTCGAGTTCTAGGTCTTCTATTAAGGGGCGACCGAGAAGCCTTGTGCCTTCATCGCCGCCACGGTGGCGCTTTGAGTCTGCGCCACGGCTCCGGCAAGGGTGTTGGTAGATCCCGGCGTGACCTTACCGAAGAGATCGCTCATCTCGGTCTCTGTCGTCACCATGATCGGACCCCACAGGAAGTTAGTGTTCACCAGGCTCGAGTTCTGACGGAAAACGTTCCAGATGTTTTGGTTGCCGTAGAAGGCGACTGGCGCGTTGTCCGCTGCCTGGTGCTGGCCTTGAATATCAGCCGGGTAGAGTCCACCCTTGGTGATCAGCGATGTGATGCTCTCCTGATTGGTATTGAGCCACTCGGCAAACTGTGCCGCCTGAGCTGGGTGTTTCGAATCCTTGAAGACTACCGTCGTCGAACCGCCCCAATTCCCATTTGACGGTGAGGATGGATTCCAGTTAGGCATCGGGGCGACTCTCCAGTCACCAGCCGTCGATGATGCATTGGTGACCAGCGTGTTCTCACCCCAAACGGCGGTCGGCCAGGTGAGCAATGTACCATCAGACAGGTCCTTGTACCACCCATTGGCAAAGTCCGGCTCCACCTTTACCAGGCCTTGATTAATCAACTGCTGCCAGAAGTTGGCAACTTTGATCGTCGCGGGATCAGAAAGGTTGACGGTCCAGGAATTTCCCTTTATGCCGAACCATTTCGCCCCCGCTTGCCAAGCTAGCCCCGAGAACCAACCCGAATCGGTAGCGGGAAATGCGGCGATATAAGCGTTCGGATTCTCTTGGTGTAGCTTCTGTGCATCGGCGAGGTACTGTGCCCAGGTAGTCGGGACCGTTAGTCCGTACTTTGTAAAGAGGTCTGCACGGTAGAACAAACCCATTGGGCCGGTGTCCTGTGGTATGGCGTAAACTGAACCAGCGAGGGAGGCTTGGCTCCAGGTCCAAGGCACAAAATCGCTCTTATAGCTGTTAGCGCCGTACTGTGACAGGTTGACGAGTCCATTCACGTGTTCAAAATTCGGCAGAAGTGGGTACTCCACTTGACCGAGGTCAGGCGCGTTTCCGGCCTGGAGCGCGCTGAACATCTTTGCATACGTCCCCGCAGCACCCGAGGTCGTCTCATTCAGCGTGACGTGGATGTTGGGGTGGGTGCTGTTCCAGAGGTTAACCGATGCCGAGATCCCCGGCACCCAGGACCAAAATGTCAAGTTGACCTTTTGCGCCGACGTGGCGGCGGAGTTCGCCGTAGTCGCCGTACTTGACGACGCACTTGATGATCCACAGGCCGCAAGTGCTCCAGATAGGCCGACAAATAGCAACGACTTCATAATGACCGACTGCACCTTAAGGCGCGGTCGTCGTCCGAACAGATCCCCCACGATTACCCCCTCAAGAAGAGTGTCGTCCCCAAAGTTCACAAAAAACTCCAAGAAACACACAGAAGCGATCTACTTCTCGACAAAAAGTAACACGAAAGCAACAGAATCGCAACCCTAAAGTGAACTTTTAACGCACTTGTTCCACCCCGCTAACAAATTTCCTGTTCAGAGGGGTGAGCCATTAAGTGATTTATTTGTCGAAACCCAATTTGGTGTACCCAGGCATGACATGACCCTCGGCTGTATCATCCCTTCATGCCCCCCAGTTGCATCAGACCCTGATGGAACTGAATCGGTGGCCAGACTCACAGGAGTGGAGGAGTCGCTACGATCGGTCGACGGGAAGAGGGAACCATTAGTCTGCGGGTGGTCTCGAGTCCCCAGCTATCAAGCCGATCCGGTGGATCGCTCGAACAGACCAGGCCACCGGAGGCGGCGATAGTCGCGGCAAGTTCCGCTCGGCGCTCAACCTCCGGACGGACAATCAGGCAATCAGGGTCATTGATCCAAAATCGTCCGTGAAGGGCCCGTCGGGCTCTGATCCCAAGAGCCGCAGCGCGTCCCCCTGGCTGGCCCAGGTCACCAAGAGGTGGTTCCCAGCCGGGAGAGGTGTCTGGGCTTATGCGCATAGCGTCAACGAGTCCGATACTTGGGATCAGGGGGGCTCCACAACCGACGATCGTTGCGTCCGGCCCGGCGGCTTCTCGAATTGCCGACAAGGCTGATCTGTAGTTAGCGACGGTTTCTTGATGTGAACGGCCCTGGGGAATGAGTGCACCCGCGTATAGGTAGTCGAGCTTAAAGTAGTCAACGCCCTTTGATCGGAGTCGTTCTACCGTCTCGGCTAGGTACTTGATCACCCGGGGCTGAGCTATGTCTAGTACCCCTATTTCCCCACCCCAATTAAATCCGGCGGACAGGTTTGGGACACACCAATCGGACCTTCTGCGACCTAACTCACTGTCGTGGCCGACGATAAACGGGGCGAGCCAGATACCGACACGGCGACCCTCTTGCAGAAGTATCTGCACCATTCGATCGAAATCACCGAATCGCTTCGATGGAGTCCAGTCACCTATTGCTACTTGCCAGCCGTCATCTATCTGGATAACGGCAGCCGGGATTTCTCGTGTTGCGAGGCCCTCTGAGGCTCGGATGATGTCCCGATCGGTGATCTGATTCCAGTAGTAATACCATGAGCACCAACCAGGCGCGAGTTCGGGGATCGATCCCACCTTAAACTCGGCGGCCACCATATCGGCCCAAATAGCGATGGCCTCGTCATGAGCGGCAGCGGTTGGCCACTGAAACATCGAAATCTGCTCAGTAGAGGAGACGATGAGCCGATCACCCTGGAGGACGGCGCGAATAGTAGGTACCGACTTTGTTATATCGATACCGGCGAAAAGTGTCATGGGATCCCCATTCCCCGGATCGATACTAATCACGCCCTCGCTCTGGAAACCCTCTGCCGGTGCTGCTACCTCAGGTCTAAATGACATGACCTGCCAGATCTGGCGACGGGGGCGGGCTGAGGTGGCAAGAGCCGCATAACTTCCAGCAGGACTCCAAGACTGCCATCCCAGTTCAAAGACCGTTGCACGTGTCGGGTCAATGAGGACCTCACCTACATGGGAAAAACTCATCGATGCTTGGGCCATATTCGCAGCCACTCCCCCTGCTCCGTCGATCCTCCGCACAGCTGCATTAGATTGCGCCCACCATTTTGGAACCAACCTCGAGAATCCAAATGAAACTTAGCAAACTCCGATGGCCTTATCTGCCATTGAAGGTGCGAGTAGCCATGCGATAGGAATCAATTAGTTCCATCACCTCCAGGACTCGTGCTGCAGATTTGCGAAGGCTTAACCTACTGTCTTCAAGATGGCGTCCGTTGAGAACGCCACTGCATAGCGCCGTTCGCCCAAGGTGCTCACGGCAGACCCCGGGTTACAGCAAATCCTTGAGAAAGGACAAATTACCGACTTGACCAGGCCAATTAGAGCATTACAACAGTCTGGAGATATCTTTATTAGGTCTTTAGCACTAGGAAGGATCGACTAGGGCACTGATGAGGCCTTCCTCTAGGACTCGGAGATCACTCGGGAGATATAACTCACGCTCGAATGACCCAAGTGCATAGAAGGTA
>JAKAPB010000088.1 GCA_021823045.1 Actinomycetes bacterium
TGATGGCTCGCCACTATACCGACTCGGTCTTGACCGACTCTTTCCTTGATTCCGTGAGGAACGTTTAGCGTCACGGAAGCTGATCATGTCAGGTTGGCGTCGGCATGGTTGCGTTGTAGTTTGCTTTGCGGGAAACGTGAGGCGTGGTGGTGGGTCAAGGGTGACAGGCGTTGAAAATCGCTTATGAATCCAGCGCATCTATCACTTCTACGGCGATAACGCCTCGCTCACGAAATCCAACGCTGCGCTAGGTCTTATGCTATGGATGACCGGATAATGCCCAGACCAGGGTGAGGGGCCCCTGAGTCGTTCTGGCTAGTCCTAAGATTCCGTCTCGCTGGTCCAAAGACTCAAGCGAACTGGTCCAAAGATAAGCGCAGAGTCAACTATGTCCGGTCTAAACAGACTCGAGAATCTCGTTCCTTCGGGGCGGGGAGATCGTCAAGGGCAAATCCTCGTAATGAGCTACATAGCCCGCGCTTTTGGTAGTAAGACTCGAACTTATCTGCGTGATGGACCTGATAGGTTCGCCCATTGACCGGCTGGAAAGCACTCAAGGAGTGCGTTCAGGAGAGTTAGGAGATCTTCTGGTCGTTCCCGATCACGCTGGCTTATGCGATGGTGCCTGACTCCAAAGGAAACTCCTAAAAAGCGAGATTCCGGACTCTTATGAGGTCATTGAGCCTATGGCCTCTCGACGTCACAAGGTGCCCAGGGTAACACCGAAGTGAGTTCGCTAAAAACAGCGTCGCAAGGTTAGACAGAGGCTAGATCAGTGTTACCACATGGCTTCCTCGACGTACGGAACTAAATGGTTTCAGCCCCCATCGAAGTCATAGGCAGACTCCGCATGAAGAGCAGTATCCAAACCTTCCAATTCTTGATCCACGGTCACCCGCAGGCCCATCGTCCGGTCGATAATCTTGGCCAAAATCCATGACACCACAAATGAATAAGCTCCTCAGGCTAGGACCGCCACCGTTTGATGCATCATGAGGGCAGCGCCACCGCCATAAAGTAATCCGTTCACTCCACCTATTGCCGACGTCCCGAAAAGACCGATTGAAAGTGTTCCGATTATCCCACCAACTAGGTGTACCCCACCTACATCAAGGGAGTCGTCGAGTCGATACTTGTACTTCAGCGAGACCGCAAAGGCACAAATAACTCCAGCCGCTATCCCAATTACGGTGGCTCCGTATATGTCCACGAATCCGCACGACGGTGTAATCGCTACCAACCCAGCTACCGCTCCCGACGCAGCGCCAAGAATCGTCGACTTGCCTCCCCGAACCTTTTCCACCACGATCCATCCGAGAAGGGCTGCTGCGCCTGCAGTATTAGTGTTCAAAAAAGCGTGAGCCGCTAGGTTGTTTGCTGCGAGTGCGGAGCCAGCATTAAATCCATACCAACCAAACCATAGGATTCCCGCCCCTACCAGCGTGAGTGGAACGTTATGAGGTGGCATTTGGGACTTAGGCCAGCCTCGCCTCCTTCCAATGACCATAGCCACAGCCAGTCCTGCCGCCCCGGCATTTATCTCGATTACCGTCCCACCTGCGAAGTCCTCTGTTCCTAACTTGTATAACCAACCATTTGGCGAGAAAGACCAGTGCGCAATGGGAGCGTAAACGAATAAGGACCAAACGACAATCAGCACTATGAATGGGCCGAATCTCATCCGATCAGCAGTAGAACCGGTGATTAATGCTGCCGTAATGATGGCGAACATCATTTGAAAAATGACAAATGCTAGCGGTGGAATGTGTTGCGCAAGGCGCCCGCTATAGCCCGGCACTTGCTGGGTCGCGTGTGCAAAAAAGTGAAGATTCCCAAGCAGGCCTTTTCCACCTATATCAGGTCCAAAAGCCAAAGAATAAGATACGAAGACCCAAACGAGACTGACCACTGCGATGGTAGCGAAATTCTGCATCAACATGCCTAAGACATTCTTCGAACGAACCATTCCGCCATAGAAAAAAGCCAGGCCAGGAGTCATAAATAAAACCAACGCTGCGCTGAGTAGTACCCAGGCCGTATCTCCTGCACTATAGCGCATAGTTCCCTCCGGCTGATAAAAAGCGCCGAATGTGACCTTGGCGACCTAGGTCAACCTACGGGTGAGATGTTTCATGGAAAATACGATTATATTACAAAACTGTTAATAACTGCTGCTCACACCCGGTTTTGACTGTTAATGTTTTGTAACTCGGTTATGCATATACGAGATTCCCTCGCCCCGCCGCCTGGTGTTTTAGGCGCACGGCAAGATTCGAAGGATGTCGCCAGTATTCGGTCTTAGCTAAAACAATTTCCCGAGTTTGGCTAACCCGTGCTTAGCGCGACCACTGAATGGGTGTAGCCGACCTCGGCCGCTAATCTGATTCGGGTTTGCTCCGAGACGATCGATGAGGCGATCGATAAGCACTTCGCTTAGTGATTTCGTCCGCGATATCCTCAATGGGCAGAATAGCTTCCGCAAAGCCAGCGCTTGCAACGGATCCTGGCATTCCCCATACTACAGAAGTCGCCTCGTCTTGGACTATGACCCTACCACCGGCTTCACAAATCGACTCGCAGCCGACCAGTCCGTCATGACCCATTCCCGTCAGAATGACTCCCAACACCCCAGGCCCATACTCTTGGGCCACTGTGCGAAACAGTACATCTACTGCCGGCCTGCAAGAGTTCTCCGGAGCATCGTCATTGAGACTTAGCCATCTAGCGTCGCCCCGTCGCTCGACTACCATGTGTCGCCCCCCGGGAGCCACATACATCATCCCGCCCAGCAAGGGCCTCGGGGAGTCGACTTCAACTACCGGGATATTGCAGTGCGCCGACAGTCGCTCAGCCAAGAGCGACGTAAACATTGGAGGCATGTGCTGAACGATAACTATCGGTACTTCTATGCTCTTAGGAAGTGAGGGCAACATCACTGATAAGGCGTTTGGTCCACCCGTCGACACCCCAATAGCAATAATATCGACTGGCTTAGCAACGATCGGAGCGCGCCTGAGTTGAACCGGACGTTTCTTGAGCTCATAGATCGAAGGCGGCCTAACCTCAGGCCTATCTGCTTCCCCGCTCGGAGCAACGGGAACAAACCGCCTTGGTGGTCTAGACCCAATCTTCCGTTTGGCCAATGAGCGGACTTTAGGCACCAAGTCTTCGCGGATCAGATTCATCGACTCAGCGATATTGCCACTCGATGGCTTGGTCATGTAGTCCGCCGCTCCCAGTGCCAAGGCTTCGATAGTCGCCCTTGCCCCGCGTACGGTCAAAGTCGAAAACATTATCACTGGAACCAACTTGCGAGCATCCCGAAGCGCAGCTAGGGTCTGAAGTCCGTCCATATCCGGCATCTCAACATCAAGTGTGACCACGTCGGGCTTGAGTTGCTCAATCTTAGATAGTGCCGAACGACCGTTGGAAGCCGTTCCCACAACAACAATATCGTCCTCAACGTCTAGCGCATTGGACACTAGGCGCCTAATCGTAACGTTGTCATCAACGACCAGTACTTTTATCTTGTCGTCGGGTTCCTCGGCTTGACTGGACGGTTGATTGTCGACATCCGCTCGTTGCTCCATGGTCACGATCAAATACCTGTTGATGCACCTACATCAACAGCGCGATCTGTGGCCAAAACTAGAAGAAGCTCATTTTGCAACTTGTACACACCCTGAACCAGATCTCCGATCCGACCCCCAACCGTCGGGGGGGTAGCCTCCCAAGTTGATTCGTCGATATCAACCACGTCTCCTATTTCGTCCACCAAAAGACTGACAGGCCCGTCTTCGGTACGCACTACAACATTCAGTGGAAGTGAGCCATCGGAGCGCTCGGGAAGAGCCAGCTGCCTTCTTAAATCTATTGCCGTTACAATCTGCCCACGAAGATTTATCAAACCCTCGACCGCTTGCGCTGCTAGAGGTACGAGGGTGACATCTTGATATCGAATCACTTCTTGTATCTCGCTCACGCCAACTCCGAAGAGGTGATCGGCTACGTAGAAGGTACAATACTGGCTTTGAGTCGGGATACTCATGATGCGACCGCAGCAAACGACTTGGACCTGCTTGGTCCGCTCAGCCTGACCGTATTAGCTATGAATTCTACGTCCAAAACGTCCGTCACCCTTCCGTCTATCACGGCTACTCCAGTAACTCCTGGCCGCGAGTCCGTAGCTTGCAAATTGATCGACTCATCGATAATGTCAACTATCGAATCACATACGATACCAACGCTCGCTCCATCACTTGTATGCACTACGACCTCCAAGATATCCGCTTCATCACTGATAGATGGAAGATTCAGTATCTGAGACACGTATGCGAGCGGGAGAATGCTCCCCCTATACTGCACCACGTCTTTGCCGCCAGTGGACTCAATGATATCCCGAGCAAACTCTTCGAGGCGATCCACCGACGAAAGCGGTATTGCGGCACGCGATGCGGATCCAACCCCTAGTACGAGCATGGGCTGGGTGGAGGCCATTTCCTCGACCGTCGTTGTATGGGTTTCCCCCGAGGAGCGGTCTCTGCCTTGAGCGATCACTCCTGACTCTTGGGCCAAGCCCATCACATCTATGATTAATGCCACTCGGCCATCACCCATTATCGTCGCCCCAGCAAATGCCGGAATATTCTTGATCTGCCGACCCATGGGCTTGACTACTATCTCCTCGGTGTCCAAAACCTCGTCGACTATCAGACCAAACTGGTTATCATCGGCCTGCAGTACGACAATATTTACTGGCTTCGATCGGGGATCGACTTCTGCCTCTCCGTCCTCCGAAGCCGACGGCTGCCTCTTTTTCGGGGTCTTTAACACATCTGCTAAGTCGACCAACGGCAGGAGCCTATCCCGCAACCGAACGACAGGAGCATTATGGATCTTTTCTATACTCGAAAGCGCCTGATCGGCTTCGAGGCGAACCAGTTCGACCAAGTTCACCTGAGGAATCAGATAACGGTTTTCTGCCGTGGTCACGATCAAGGCCGGGATAATCGCGAGGGTCAGCGGAATTTTGATCCGAAATGTCGTGCCAACGCCCCTAACCGAGTGGATGTCCATGACTCCACCGATCTTCTCAATATTGGTCTTGACTACATCCATTCCAACACCTCTGCCCGAGATGTTCGTGACGGCGGCCGCAGTTGTAAGGCCGGGTAGGAAGATCAGCGCTGATGCATCTCTTTCGGATAACTTACTCGCTTGCTCCGCAGAAATTAACCCAGAGGATATCGCCTTGGCCTTGATCCGTTCGCTATCTATTCCCGAACCGTCATCGCTGATCTCTATGTTTACGTGGCCGCCTTCGTGAAAAGCCCGCAGGCTCAGGGTGCCGTCGACCGGTTTGCCCGCAGCCGCTCTGGCCTCAGGTGTCTCGAGGCCATGGTCTATCGCGTTTCGAACTAAATGGGTCAGTGGGTCCTTGACCGCTTCGATGATCGTCTTATCGAGTTCTGTCTCAGCACCCTCCATATAGAGCTTGACCTTCTTGCCGACCGAAAGGCTGAGATCACGCACGACCCTTGGAAACTTAGACCACACGTTTCCTATCGGTTGCATCCGGGTCTTCATTACGCCAGCTTGGAGCTCGGTAGTGATCAGGTTGAGCCTCTGGGTTGTCTCCACTAGAGCGCTATCTGGCTGATTTGCGGTGAATTGCAGAACCTGATTTCGGGCTAAGACTAGCTCTCCGACAAGATTCATAAGTCGGTCGATTAGCGCCACATCGATCCGAATAGTCGAGTTATTAACCGTTGGCCCCGCCTCTTTACGCTGAGTATTGAGAGCTTCGACTACGTCAGACGAGTCGAGTGCCCCCCTTTCGACGAGGATCTCGCCGACATGGCGAGGATCTCCCGCGAGTTGAGCCGCCAAGGCGGCCTCCACCTCCTCCTGCTTTGCCCTTCCGGCCTCTATGAGTAGCTCGCCAACGCTCTTATTTTCGTCGTCACTCGAAGTGTCTTCGTCGTTCGAGCCATCGGAAACAGCCTGAATCTCACCCACCTGAGGGACAAGCACAACCTCTTTATGGTTCAGGACTTTGGATTCTGAACGAGCCTGTGGACGGTGGCTCAGCGCTTCCATTGAGCGAATTAACTCGCTATGGTCTGCATCGCCATCGGCTCCACTCTGCTCGATATTTAAAAGCATCTGTCTTACCGCGTCCACTGCTAGTAGCAAAACCGTGGTGATTTCCGGCGTGAGCAGCAAAGTCGCATCTCTCAGTTGCGACAGCAGGTTTTCTGCCGAATGGGTAACCTTCTCCAAATTCTGGAATCCCAAAAATCCGCTGGCACCCTTGATGCTGTGGATGGTCCTAAAGACGAACGCCAGGTTCCCCGCATCCGTCGGATCGTGTTCTAGCTCAACAAAGGCCTGGTCGAGGGCGTCTAATCCCTCGCCAGATTCTACAAGAAACTCGCCTATTACTTCGGCAAGATCGTCATCTTGGGTCATAGCTCGCACCCCATGTTCATCTTATGATCATCTAAAGCGCCGCGCGGATCGCCAGAAGGGGCGGCTACCCAATCATTCGGGCGATCTGAATGCTCCAATGAGCGGCTCAACTAGCACTCCTCAGCTTTTCAGCTACCGTGCGAAGTTCAGAGGAGACCTGGATAAGACCCATCGTGTGCTCTTGGTTCTTAGAGACAGCCTTCGACGTGCTCTCTGCAGCCTGGGCTACACCCGTGATATTGCGAGCTATCTCACCAGAGCCAACGGCCGCTTCGGAGATATTCTGGGCTATGGCGCCAGTGGTGGACTGCTGCTCTTTTACCGCTTCGGCAATAGTTCCGGAAATAGCGTTGATCTGGTCGATGATATGGGCGATCTCGTCGATGGCATTGACCGCCTCCGCAGTATCGGATTGGGTCGTTTCGATCCTGCGTCCTATATCCTCTGTCGCTTGCGCAGTCTGCTTAGCCAGTTCTTTCACTTCGTTAGCAACAACGGCAAATCCCTTACCAGACTCACCAGCGCGGGCGGCTTCTATCGTTGCGTTTAGCGCCAGCAGGTTAGTTTGCTGGGCTATCGAAGTAATCACCTTGATCACCGTCGAGATCTCACGAGACGAAGTTCCGAGCCTATCCATTGTTAGCCTGGTAGATTCGGCCGCCTCTACTGCAGTACCCGCTACGCGAGCAGCGTCAGAAGCATTATTAGCCACCGTTACAATTGAAGTTGCTAGCTCCTCTGCCGCCGCTGACACCGTC
>JAKAPB010000089.1:0-1319 GCA_021823045.1 Actinomycetes bacterium
TCCATCGCCAAGGATATAGAACTGGAAGACCCCTTTGAGAGGGTCGGGGCCGAACTGGTCAAAGAGGTTGCAAAGAAGACCGACGACGTCGCCGGCGACGGAACAACGACTGCTACCGTTCTCGCTTGGGCGATGGTGCGTGAGGGACTTCGTAACGTAGCTGCGGGTGCCAACCCAATGTCTTTGAAAAAGGGCATTGAAGAGGCGACCGAGGCGGCTATAGGCGCCCTTAAGGGTATTGCAAAAGATATCGATTCCAAGGATCAGATCGCCCAGGTTGCTTCGATTTCTGCGGCTGATGAAGAGATCGGTTCGCTGATTTCAGAGGCCATCGAAAAGGTCGGCAAGGACGGGGTCATAACCGTCGAAGAGTCACAGACCTTCGGCATGGACATGGATCTAGTCGAAGGTATGCGCTTTGATAAAGGCTATATCTCCCCTTACTTCGTGACCGATCCAGAGGCGATGGAAGCCAGCTTGGATGATCCTTATATCCTGCTGGTCAGCTCGAAGATATCTGCGGTTCGCGACATGCTGCCGGTTCTGGAGAAGGTCATGCAGGCCGGTAGGCCCCTCTTGATCATCGCAGAGGATATCGAGGGCGAGGCATTGGCGACACTAGTTGTCAACAAGATTCGCGGGACCTTCAAGTCCGTCGCAGTGAAGGCGCCTGGCTTCGGAGAGCGTCGCAAGGCGATGCTCCAGGATATAGCGATACTCACCGGCGGCCAAGTAATCACCGAAGAGGTCGGACTGAAACTGGAAAATGTCGGACTCGACCTGCTAGGTAGGGCTCGCAAGGTTCAGGTTACCAAGGACGAGACGACGATTATCGAAGGATCCGGTCCAGATTCAGAGATCAAAGGCAGGATTGCCCAGATCAGGGCTGAGATCGAAAACACCGATTCGGACTATGACCGTGAGAAGCTCCAGGAGAGGCTCGCAAAGCTCTCAGGTGGGGTCGCTATCATCAAGGTCGGAGCGGCGACTGAGGTCGAACTCAAGGAGAAGAAGCACCGTATCGAGGATGCGGTCTCGACAACCAAGGCCGCAATTGAAGAGGGAATAGTCCCAGGCGGTGGGGTTGCGCTTTTGAGATCGCAGGCCGCGATATTAGAGAGGGCCGAGAAGCTTGAAGGCGATGAGGCGACCGGAGCGAGGATCATCGCAAGGGCGGTCGAAGAACCCCTCAAGCAGATCGCAATCAATGCCGGGCTCGAGGGTGGAATCGTCGTGGAGAAGGTTCGGTTGCTATCCGTAGCTTCCGAGGGACTCAACGCTGCTACGGGTGTCTATGAAGACCTGTTCAAGGCGGGGGT
>JAKAPB010000089.1:1329-7215 GCA_021823045.1 Actinomycetes bacterium
AGTCAAAGTGACACGGTCGGCACTGCAGAACGCAGCATCGATAGCGGCGCTGTTTTTGACTACCGAGGCCGTCGTGGTCGACAAGCCCGAAGAGAAGGCACCAGCTATGCCCCAAGGCGGCATGGAAGACTACTAGATCACAACGCCGTCAGGCGAGACCAATCTGGAAGAAGGGGATGCAATTTTTGTATCCCCTTCTTGGTTTTCTTGATAGCTGACATTGATAGCTGACATTGATAGCTGACATTGATAGCTGACATTGATAGCTGACATTGATAGTAATTTTAGAAAATGACTGTGGATAAGTGGGTGTATCGGTGCACCCACTATTTTTACAGTCAGGGATTTTTTACAGCTGGACATTGGTCCCGGGGCTGATTGGGATTTTTACGCCATTGCGTCTCGGTTTTACAAGGGGGCTTTTAGTTCATTCACAGGTTTGCTTGGAAGAATTGAATTTCCTACTCGGTAGGGATTTGAACTTTGAGCGGGATAAGAGTTGGTATCGGACCAGATGAGGTCTCATTTGACACTTGGTGGCGTAGGCGGAAGGCTACAGCGGGCGGTGCCAATTGCTCTGGCTGGAGTTTTGGCTCTGATCGCAGTCGGGATCATCTCGAGCTCGCTCGTGAGTTCGAGGTTTAACTACGTCAGCCATACCAATGTTTCAGGCGGTGACTCCTACTTCCGTTTTCCCTCCAATTGGGCATCGTTTTCGCAGGATCAGGTCGTCGTGGCGAACGATTCGAAGATAACCCCCGCTCAGCTTCGTGCCTTGGACCAGACCGAATGGACGGAGATTTTTTCCGCAGATAAGGGGCTGAGCCTAGCAAATCAGAAGGGCCTATCATCCCTCAAGCCCTTCGGAGTCGCCCAGCAGCTCGAGCTGACTCCGCAGCAGAAGGCGGTATTCAAACTCGCCACTTTGCGGACCATCTTCGTACCTGATGATCCCTTGTCGAAGAGCCCAAGTACTTCTGGTTACCACTACAAAGTGGTATCGTACAAACAGTACGTTTCGTCGGATGGGCTTTCTCACCTTGAGATGCTCGTCGACATCAGGGCCCCCGGTGGAACCTCGACTGTGTTGGATGAGGCAGCGGCGGTGGACAAAAACACCCAGTGGGTCTATTTCATAGGTATAGGTTGCACCTATTCATGTTTTCAGGCGAATAGGTCGCAAATATTAGGTGTAGTCAAGTCATGGAATGTCAAGGAGCAACGATGAATGATTCAGATCTCGACGAAGGGGCGATGCCACCTGCTCCAGAACCGGAGCTAGTCACCCGTGCTCCAATGGTCTTATGGGACAGGATAAAGTTTCTCCTCCTCCTGGCGATAGTTTGGCTCGCACTGGTCTTCGCCGCTAGATCACAGAACCCCCTCGAGTCGTTCGCGACGGCCGCACGGCTGACGATGCATACCAAGTGGTGGCTTACAACCCTGTTCGGCATCGAGCTTCTCAGACAGGCCAACTACCTATTGGCGGAGAAGTCGGAGTCGTGGAATACCTTCTGGACCGAGTCGATAGTCGATCCTTTGTCGAAGATCGGAGCCAATTGGAACGATTGGACCCGCTATCGGGTGTCGAGGGTTGTCAAGATCGTTCTGGTACTCGCTCTTCTCGCCGTCGTCCTTGCCGCCTACTACCACACTTCCCCCTTTACTTCGTTGTTTCAGGCTCCGGCCGCCCTCTACTCTTCTCTGCCCTTGCTCGCCCAGCTCGCCTTCGCCTTCGTCTTTGTGTTGCTACAGTTCGTTGGACTCTTCTGGTTCCTATCCAAAGGTGGGATAGACGTATACTTCCCAGGGGATATCAAGACCAGATTTACCGATGTATGGGGTCAGGACTCGGTCCTCGATCGGGTCAAAGAGAACATAATTTTTCTGAAGGATCCCGAAGCAATTGAGGAAAAGGGCGGATACGTCCCCGGAGGAATACTGCTGTGGGGCCCACCGGGCACCGGCAAGACCCTGATCGCCGAGGCGGTGGCCGGAGAGACCCAGAATCCATACGTGTTTGTTGATCCGGGGGCATTCATCAACATGTTCATGGGTGTCGGTGTCCTCAAGGTAAAGAGCCTCTTTCGCAAGCTGCGCAAGCTCTCACTGAGGTACGGGGGTGTGGTTGTATTTTTTGACGAAGCCGACTCGCTCGGATCTAGGGGGGCGCTCGCACCCCAGGGAACCTTCGGTTTCGCAGACAATCGCTTTGATCTGAGCTACCGCTGCAACGGCATGAGCTACCTAAGTGAGGCGGCGCTAAGGAGCCTGCTCATTGGGAGTAATAACTCGGCTCCGGACGAGGCCCCCCAGGTAAACCGGAGGTCAAAGGTGATCGCCGGAATGGGGGGACTAAATGGTGGCGGTGGTGGCGGAACGGGAACGCTGCAGGCCCTTTTGACCGAGTTGTCGGGACTAAAGAAGCCCCGAGGATTCTTCAATAGGGTGGTGCGCCGAGCATTTGGTCTGAGACCAAAGAGCCCACCTAAGTACCGGATATTGGTCATGATGGCGACCAACCTTCCCCAGGCCCTCGACGAAGCGCTGTTGAGACCGGGAAGGATCGACCGTATCTATCGGGTAGGTTACCCATCGAAGGCCGGACGGATCAGGACCTATATGGGCTATTTGGACAAGGTGTCCCATAACCTCACTCCAGAAGAGGTCGATAGGCTCGCAACGATAACCCCCTATGCCACCGGGGCGACCATGAAGGATCTGGTCAACGAGGCGTTGATAACTGCGATTCGCGACGGCCGAGACGTGATAACTTGGCGTGACATTATTATGGCGAAGCAGCTGAAAGAGTTGGGTCCGCCCGAGGATGTCGAGTACATCGAGAGGGAACGCCACGCAGTTGCGATCCACGAGGCCTGCCATGCGGTAATGGCCGCTACGGTCAGGCACCATCTCACCATTGATATCGCCACTATCGAAAAGGGGAGCAACTATCTAGGTATGGTTGCTTCGATCCCGCCAGAAGACCAGTTCACTCACTGGCGCTCCGAATATGAGGCGGACATAATGGTCGCTCTTGCGAGCCTCGCAGGCGAGCGAATGTTCTTTATGGGTGATAATTCGTCGGGGGTGTCAGCGGACCTCGAAGGTGCCACGGTCCTCGCCACTTTGATGGAGGGGTACTGGGGCATGGGTTCTACGATCTCCTCGCACGGGGTCACCCAGAGTGCAGGGATCGGTGCTGGAACCAAGCAGGGACGTCCAGCTGGACCAAAGGAGCTACCCCGCTCGATAGAGGACAGGATCGAGGCGAGACTCGACTCGGTTTTCAGGGACACGATCAAGGCGCTAGAGGAGAATAGGACGGGTGTCCTTTCGGTCGCCCACGCCCTCGAGTCGGCGAAGACACTAACCGGCGAGGACGTACTCGCTATCTTAAATAAGAGCCAAGGCCCGCTGGTCGATGGGACGATATACGCCGATCCGGACTTCATTGCGAGGTTGGAGAAGTACCACACCGAAGTAGCCGAAGCCCACAGGTCCCATAAGGCGATAAGCGGTGAATTTCCATCGGCGCAAGGCGCATTTCGGGTGATCGACGTACTCGACGCCACGGGTGACGCCACGGCGGCGATGGTTGAGCAAGGTAGGTAGGCATTTGAAAGTCAATTCTGGCGATTCCCTTACCGTTACCGACCCCAAAAAGGAGGTTGGAAACCAAGAGGGTGTCAATCCGATGACCCCAAGGGACGGTCTTGGGGTATTGCACCTATTTTGTAAGCCTTCCGTGGGCTTCGACAAGGAGGCCTTCCTGGCGGCCTGTAAGGGTTTCAGGGAGGAGGGCTTGATACTGGTAACCTTCGGCGTTTTGGGGCATAAGGCTGATGCGGGGGTCATGGCGGTAGCTGCCGACTTTCTGCGTTTGAGGACCCTACAGTCCGAGATCCAAAGGTCGGGCTTGGAGGTCGTGGACTCATACGTGTCGATGACAGAGGTGTCGGAATACGCGGCTAACGTCCCAGAGGATCAAAGGAGGCTCAGGCTCTATCCAAAGAGGCTCCCACCCAAGGGAAGCTCGACCATCTGTTTCTATCCGATGTCGAAGCGGCGCAACGTGGATCAGAACTGGTACCAGCTTCCATATCAAGAGCGTGAACGTTTGATGTTTGAACATGGCGCCTCTGGCCGCAAGTTTGCCGGAAGGATCGTACAACTTGTTACCGGTTCAGCGGGGGTCGACGATTGGGAGTGGGGGGTTACCCTCTTTGCGGAGAGACCTGACGACCTAAAAGCGGTCGTCTACACCATGCGCTACGACGAGGCTTCGGCGGTGTATGCCGAGTTTGGCAAGTTCTATATGGGGGTCTTGCTTGAACCGGAACAGCTAGCCGAGCAGATAGGAAGGTAGGCGGGCGTCAGCCCGAGGATAACCTTTGAGATGATGGATCAAGAACTACCTTACTTCTCCGACAAAAATGATTTAGAGTCATTGGAGTCATCACGAGGAACCCAGCTGGCCCTTGGAAGGCTTCAAAGGGCGATTAGCGACCTGAAAAGGGTGGTCGTGGCCTTTTCAGGCGGCGTAGATTCCTCGCTCTTGGCGGTGCTCTCTACCAAGGTGCTAGGTAGTGACAATACCTTGGTGGTGACCTCGGTCTCCGCCTCTTTGGCTCGGCAAGAGAGGTCTCGGGCCGAAGAATTTGCCGCCGATTGGGGACTTAACTTCCAAGAGGTCCTCTCCGGTGAGTTCGACGACGAACGCTACTTGCGTAATGACTCCCTCCGTTGCTTTTACTGTAAGTCTTCGTTGATGGACGCCCTCTCCCCCTTGGCACTGGAACGCGACGCCAAAGTGGTCCTCGGTGTCAACCTGGATGACCTGTCGGATTACAGGCCCGGGCAGGAAGCCGCAAAGAGCCAAGGTGCAGTATTTCCATTTGTTCAGGCAGAAATTACAAAGCGTGAAGTTAGAGAGATCTCGCTCGCACTTGGTATCGAGGTTTGGAACAAACCGGCGGCCCCGTGCCTTTCGTCTCGCCTCCCCTATGGTACTCGCGTGACCGTAGAGTCCCTCGAAAGGATCGAGATGGCAGAGGCAATACTGAAGGAGTATGGCTTTGGGATTAATCGGGTGAGGCACTTCGGCGAATGTGCAAAGGTCGAAGTTCCACTCGGAGACATCAAGCGCTTGACGGCGGTTCTAGATGAGGTTGAGGGGGAATTCGCCAAGCTCGGATACGCTAGCCTCACCGTTGATCCACGGGGATTTCGTTCCGGTAGCCTCAACGATGCCCTACTTGTCAAGTGGAGCGAGTAGGGGGAACTGTGGCTCAAATGAGAGTGAAGTTGCTGTATAAGGATAACTTAGTGAAGAGGCCAGTGGTCTTTGAACTCGCCAAGGTCTTCGACGTTTCGGCCAACATCAGGCGTGCGTCGGTAGAAGACTCGATAGGTTGGATCGTCTGCGAACTAGATGGAGAGAATGCCAATCTTGAAAGCGCTCTAGGCTGGCTGGAAGAAATTGGAGTCGAAGTCGAAAGACTTCAGGACGTCGTCGAAGGTTAGCAATTTAGCGAGCAATTTGTGTTTCTGTACCTAGTGCGCCGGAGAAGCCGGTATGTAGGGGCGGAGACATTTAGCGGTGCAATTTGGACCGTCTTTGAAGGTTCCCCGAGACCTAGCCTCGAGTAACGTAGTGTCCAAAGGTCTATCGAATTTATAGTGCACGTCGATTGGCCGGAGGTCGATCCGGAAATCGACCGAGAGAGCCTCGCTCGTTGGATGGTTTTATTTAGGCCAGGATCTAATAGGGTCATAGCCTCTATTGAATAAAAGGGTGCCAGATGTCACAGAGGTCAAAGTTGTCGCCGGGTCCATTAGCCCTCGTCGGCGGGGCAGAGTGGAACGAAGGATGTAGCTTCGACG
>JAKAPB010000090.1 GCA_021823045.1 Actinomycetes bacterium
TGGGAAGAACCTCGTTGATATCATGCTCGAGGGTGCCGGATTCGAGGTCATCGACCTGGGAGTGCAAGTCCCGCCGGAGAAATTCGTCGAGGCGATCAAGGAGCACGAGCCGGATGTCGTCGGGTTCTCTGCCTTTCTGACTACGACAATGCCAATGTTCAAGGTCAACATCAACGCATTGGAGAAGGCCGGCTTGCGCGAAAAGGTCATCGTGATGGTCGGTGGTGCACCTGTTACCCAGGAATATGCAGACTCTATCGGCGCAGATGGCTATGCAGCTGATGCCTCCGGGGCCGTAAAGAGGGCCAAAGAACTGATCCAACAAAGAGCTTTGGCTCGGAGATAGGTAGAAAGGAAGTTAATGCAGACAGTAGTTTCCTCGGCCACCAAGCAGGTGATCATCGGAGATGATCAGCCTTTTTGCATCATTGGCGAGAGGATCAATCCCACTGGTCGCAAGGCCTTCCAGTTGAAATTAAGGGAGAACGACCTCTCGACCGTAGAGATCGACGTCCAACAGCAGATCGCTGGCGGAGCGATGGTGCTCGATGTCAACATGGGCGCTCCTTTGGCCGACGAAGTTGGCTTGATGACCAAGGCCGTCAATCTGATTCAAGCCATGACGGATCTTCCACTGTGTATAGACTCGTCGGTGATTGACGCACTTGAAGCCGGATTGAAGGCTTATCAAGGAAAGGCGTTGGTCAACTCTGTTACCGCTGAAGACGAGAGGCTCGACATAATCTTGCCCTTGGTCAAGCGCTATGGAGCGGCGGTTATCGCTCTACCAAACGACGAGACCGAGATCCCTGAGGATCCAAAGCGTAGGCTGGAGCTCGCAAAAAAGATCCTCCATGTTGCCACCGAGAAGTACCACATTCCGGCAGAAGATATCCTTATCGACCCGTTGGCGATGCCGATCGGTGCGGATACGTCTTTGGTGGTCCGGACGCTTGAGACTATTCACTTAGTCCACGACGAACTCGGTTTGAATATGTCCCTTGGGGCTTCAAACGTCTCTTTCGGAATGCCGGATCGGCACACAATCGGAGCCGCATTTCTGACCATGGCAATGTCGGCCGGCCTGACAAGTGCGATCATGGATGCGCGTTCGGTGCAGCTTAACCGGGCCATCAAGGCAGCAGACCTGCTTCTGAATCGTGACCCATGGGGAGCGGAGTGGATCGCTGGACATAGAGCACTTCAAGCGGTGGAGGGAAGCGCTTCCTGATGAGTGAAGCTGCGATCTCCGAGACGTCGGATGCCACGGTTGAAACCGCTAGCCCAGGTGCCCTCGAGAGGGTAGATGTCCACTTTGAGCCAGCGGGTAGGCAGATAAGGGTTCCGTCGGGTGTAATGCTTTTCGACGCGGCAAGCTGGAATGGCATTGCAATCGATTCGACCTGCGGAGGCCACGGAACTTGCAAAAAGTGCAAGGTCAGGGTGGTCGATGGTATCGTTCCGGTTTCCTCCTTGGATGCCAGGGCACTGTCCGCCGACGAATTGAGATCGGGCTGGAGACTCGCTTGCAGGGTGGCCCTGACCACTCCGATATCGGTCGAGGTTCCTCCCCTTTTGACGCGACCGAAGTCAGCCACCGCTGGAGTAGGTCGAAGGGTCATACTGAGGCCAGCGGTTCAAAAGCGGTACGTAGAACTAAGCGAGCCGTCACTGCAAGATCAAAAGACCGATATCGAAAGGGTACTGGCTGCCCTAGACGACCTGGAGCTTCGAGTTGACCTTGGAGCCCTGCGGTCGGTTGCAACGGTACTTCGGAGGTCCGACTTCAAGGTGACCGCGGTCATCGTGGACGACATTCTCATCGACGTAGAACCGGGTGACACCACAGACAAAGCCTATGGAATTGCCTTTGACCTGGGGACAACGACGGTTGTGGCGACACTGCTCGACTTGACCACCGGCGCACCGATGGCGGTCGGATCGATGTTGAACAAGCAGCAGCCTTATGGTGCAGACGTCATTACTCGTATCAGTTCGATAATGATCAACAATGGTGGCGACGTACTCGATCGACTGGCAAGGCTCGCACACGAAACGCTGGCTGCTCTGGTTGAAGAGGTCTGCGCGGAGGCTGACGTAGATCCCAAGAATGTCTATGAAATTGCCGTAGCTGGTAATGCGACTATGTCCCATATTGCCATCGGTGTTGACCCCGAGCCCCTCGGGGTTGCGCCGTTTATTATGTCGACCCGTCGCTGGCCAGAGGTGCTGGCGAAGGACCTCGGTGTCAGCGTACACCCGGGCGCCCGGGCCGTCTTGTTTCCTTCTTTTGGAGCCTATGTGGGTGGTGACATTACCGCCGGCTTGATAGCCTCCGGGATGGACCGCGATACTCGTGTCAGGCTGTTCATAGACATAGGAACTAACTGCGAGATAGTGCTCGGCAACAGCGAGAGGCTAATTGCGACTGCGGCACCAGCGGGACCAGCATTCGAAGGTGCTTCTATAAAGTGCGGAATGCGTGCAGCGGCGGGAGCTATCGAGGTCGTCAAGATTGCCGAAGAAGACGTGGCTCTTGGGGTGATTGGCGATGTAGCACCTGAGGGGCTGTGTGGATCTGGCCTTTTGGACGCGGTCGCTGAACTCTTCAAGGTCGGTCTTTTAGACAGCTCGGGCCGTTTCGTATCCGACGAAGTAGCGAACGCTACGGTTCCAAAGCTCGCCGATCGACTTCGCTGGCTTGAAAAGGAGCGTATTTTCGTTTTGGCCTACAAAGGCGACGAGGGTGATCTGTCGGACGCAATATTTCTCTCACAGCGCGATGTAAGGGAATTGCAATTTGCCAAGGCCGCAATTGCCACCGGCTGGAGCATTCTCTTGGAGGAGTATGGGATAAAGCCCGGAGATCTCCAGCAGGTCCTTTTGGCGGGATCATTCGGGAGTTACCTCTCCCCGGCCAGTGCGATCCGTTTGGGTCTTGTTCCAAAGCTTCCCGTGCTGCGAATAGTCAGTGCCGGAAACGTCGCAGGTGAAGGTGCAAAAATGGCGCTAATGAGCGTGAGAGAGCGGGCTCTGGCTATGACCTTGCTGGAGGAGGTGGATTATGTCGAGCTTTCCGACCGAGCGGACTTCAACGATCGATTCGTCGAACAACTCGCCTTCAGCATCTGAGAGTACAGTAGTTGATACCACTGCGCTGGATGTCATCGCGTGCGGGGCTATAGCTTCTTCGGTGCGCGAGATAGCCAAAAGGAGGGGCTGGGTCGTACGGATCCATGCACTTTCGGCCCTGCTCCATGATAGGCCGGAAAAGATAGCCGGTGCGGTCGCTGAGGTCGCTTTGGCGCTGGTTTCTGAAGGTAGAAGGGTTGCGGTCGCCTACTCAGATTGCGGGAGCTATGGCGAGGTCGACAGGGTCTGTGCAGAGCTCAGGGTACCGCGGCTCAGTGGACTTCACTGTTACGACGTGTTTGCCGGCGAGAAGTTCATTGAGAAGGTTTTTGAGTCGGAACCCGGTACCTACCTTTTGACTGATTTTTTAGTGCGCTCCTTCAACAAGACAGTGGTGAAGGAGTTGGGTTTAGACCGCTTTCCAGAGCTGGTCGAAGACTACTTCGGCCAGTATAAGCGGGTTCTTTGGCTTAGGCAGGGAAGCGACCCGTCGCTAGACGCCAAGGCTGAAGAGGTGGCGGGACTTTTGGGTCTCCCGCTCGAAGTATTCGAGACCTCAGATAGCGGACTCGAATGCGAACTGGAGAAATTTTATGGTAATGAGTACGCAGATGGAGGGACTGTGAAAGATACCGAGATGTGTTTGACTGCTGGGTCGACATGGTAGCGGGCGAAGCGCCGATGGGCGCACTTTTTTCGAATGCCAGGATCGAGGTCATCCCGACCAAGAGTGTGGGCGACCAGGTGGAACAGTTGATTTCTAAAGACGTCACTATAGCTGTAACGGCATCACCGGTCAAGGGATTGGATTCGACATTTGAGCTAGCTGAGCGGTTGTGTGACGCCGGCTTCAACGTTGTTCCACACCTTTCAGCCCGCCTGGTGGTCGATGAGAAGCATCTGGCTGAGATAGTTGCAAGGTTAGCAGAGCGCAAGATATCTGATGTCTTCGTGCCGGCTGGGGACGCTGATCCTCCAGCTGGAAAGTTTGACAGCTCACTTTCACTCCTCGAGGCCCTCGACCACATGGGGAGGCCTTTTGAACGGGTAGGAATCACCGGTTATCCAGAAAGCCATCCGAAGATTTCCGATGATGTGACGGTCCAAGCGATGTGGGATAAGCGGCACTATGCCAGCTACGTGATAAGTAATCTCTGTTTTGACCCTACGATAATCAAGCATTGGGTTGAGAGGGTCAGAAAGAGGGGAGTGAAACTTCCCATTTATCTTGGAGTCGCCGCGCCGATAGATAGGACCAAGCTCCTCGATGTAGCCTCAAAGATTGGAGTAGGGGAGTCGACTAAGTTTCTGACCAAGCATGCCGCTTGGTTCTTGCGTATGGGGACTCCGGGTGGCTACAGCCCGAATCGGCTACTGCAGCGGATTGGCTCCACCCTCACCGCCGAGTCATCGCTTATTGAAGGCCTGCATATCTATAGTTTTAACCAGATTCGCCAGAGTGAAGAGTGGAGGGTAGGCCAAATCGAAAGGTTTGGTGGGGCCATTCCGGAGAAGGCTCTGCAAAGCCATCCCGTCAACTGAGCTAGTCGGTTTAAGGTTCCAAGCTTCGTCAACTAATTGGTGACAAAAACGTGGGCTATACTGGGGTCGACCATTCGGAGACCCCAGCAAGCCACCTCAGACCTGGGGGTAATCGGGTCTATGCCGACGCATTCCTGATGTATTGTAAATCTTTGCTTGGCTCGATTGTTCCCAGGATCCGCATTTTGCTTCGAGGGGTGGCCAGACACCGGCTTGCCCATCTTGACCAAGCAGAGCAATTCTGCAGGCTGAAGGACCCTGGTGTCAGTTTGGCTTGAAGTTTGAGGTCAGAGTGCTTTTACGGCCATCGCCGTTAAAGACACCCAGATATCTTCAGGGGTGGTGCCGTTGACAAGACCCTCCTTAGATAAGGGTCCTTTTGACCCCCCCCATCTGCTTTAGAGGTTGCTCCTCCAGGTGGGTCACTCTGGTCGAAGCGGACTAGAGGGGACCAAAGAAGCAGAATACCGTTGCTAATCAGGTATCAGGGTGGTTAGGCAGAAAGGATGGCCAGCCGGATCTATCATCACTCGCCAGCGCTCCGGGTTAGGTTGTGTGGCAGCTCTCGTTGCACCCGCCGAGGTTGCGTAGTTTTCACTTTCTTCGAGATCAGCTACCGCAAAGTCCAGGTGGATCTGCTGTGGGACCTCTGAGTCTGGCCAGGTGCAGTATTTGTGATCCTCGATTTTTTGCATCGACAACCAAGTACCGTCGATTCGTATCGCGGCGAAGTTTTCAGTTTGAAATGCAATCTCCGCACCAAGAAGGGTGGCATAGAAATTTGCTAATGATTTAGGATCTAGACAATCAAGTGATATTGCGCCAATGCGGATACTGCTAGCCATGTGGTGGCACTCCTTAGCCGGCTTGGTTATACAGCTAGTAGCGTACAGTTTTGCTTCCATAGTTGCAAGCCTGGAACGGGCGTTGTGCTGCGAGCAGGTTGAGCAATGAAAGTGTAACAAAAGCTCATTAGCGCAGCAGTTTGATGTTTATGTCAACTGTGACCGTGTTGGTCGTCTCCCGAGGTAGGTCGGTCGTCTCCCGAGGTAGGTCGGTCGTCTCCCGAGGTAGGTCGGGATTAACGAGTTTCGTCGTTGGGAATCTTTGCTTTTAGGTGAAAAGTTGAGAGCTGAAGTCGGAGACGGCGACCCCAGGAGGTTTTAGCTTTACCAGAAGGGGCCCTGCGAACGTGATAACTCCGAAGCGGTCAGAGGCTAAATCTCAAAAGGGGCAAGAAAATGTCCGTACTTTCTGCTTTAATTTGCTTTAAGTAGAAAGTTGGTGAGTCCTTAGCCGTCCCGAGGTCCCATTTCCCGAAGGTTCGCAGGTTATGCGTGGCACAATTGGAAAGAATGTGCGAAATTGGCGGCTGGAAATTGAGTTCGGCGCTGCTATTTGAGCAGTGATGTTTAAGAAAGTTGTTTTATATGGTGGAAGTGTCTGCGGAACGATGATATACCAGTGGTATGTTATTTGTTAGGTCAGCAAATGATTGGGGTAAGTCTGTAGCGCAAAGGCGATTACCGACGGATTTGCTGGCGGCAGTTTTTGAGTTCGTAATGGCTACCTTCAGGGATCTGATCTAAGGAGAACTGAAAGTAGCTGCGGCGTTCCATACCGACTCAGTAGGGGGGTCACCGGTTGGAGAAGAGTCAGGTTCAGATTTCGTGCAAGAACCTATGGAAGGTTTTTGGGCCAAAGGGTGCGAGTCTGGTGGGCTCACCAGATGCGGGCCTTCCGCCAGCGGAGCTGCAGGAGAAGACCGGTTGTGTCGTAGCCATAAGAGACGTGTCTTTCGAGGTCGCTCGGGGCGAGGTGTTTGTGGTTATGGGCTTGTCCGGTTCCGGGAAGTCGACCTTAATCCGTTCGCTAACGAGATTGGTGGATGTCGACGCAGGCGAGATTGAACTCTGCCAGCGTGACGTGCGCAAGGCAGATAAGAACCAGCTACGCGATATCAGGAGACACAACGTCTCCATGGTTTTTCAGCAGTTTGCGCTCTTTCCTCACCGGCGGGTAATAGATAATGTCGCATTTGGGCTCGAAATACAGGGTGTAAAGAAGGCCGATCGCTACCGCAAGGTCGATGAACTTCTGCAGATTGTTGGATTGAGTGGATTCGGAAACTCTTACCCCAGCGAGCTATCTGGGGGAATGCAGCAGAGGGTGGGACTTGCCCGGGCGCTTGCGGTGGACCCAGAGGTGCTCCTTTTCGACGAAGCTTTCAGTGCCTTGGACCCACTTATTCGCAGGGAAATGCAGGATCAAGTCATTCACCTCCAAGAACAGCTTCATAAGACAGTGGTCTTTGTGAGCCATGACCTGGACGAGGCTCTGAAGCTTGGTGACCGCATAGCGATCATGCGCAATGGTGCCTTTGTTCAGGTTGGAACCCCGGAGGAAGTCGTGGGTTCGCCCAAGGATGCATATGTGGCTGCGTTTACCAGGGACGTATCGCGTTCAAAAGTGCTCACCGCAAGGTGGGCGATGCAAGCTCCAAGATACGCAAGTCTCTCTTCCTACGAGGACCGA
>JAKAPB010000091.1:0-5103 GCA_021823045.1 Actinomycetes bacterium
AACTTGGCAGCCCAGGCTAACTTCCCGGTGGCCACATACTCGCTCTTTAATGCGATCGATTCCTTCCCGTTAAATTTTGGAGTGGCTGCGGCGATAGGCTGGATACTGGTGGTGGCTGCGGGCATCCCGATTCTGGTCCAGTCAAAAGCACTTAGGGGACGAAGTTACGAAGTGCTTTCGGGCAGAACGAGGAACCCTAGGCTCAGCGTCCTCTCGAATAGAGGACAGCTATTAGCGGTTGCATCCCTGGCGTTGTTCTTCACTGTTGCACTTGGAGTTCCGGCGATCGGGGTAATTAGTGCTTCGTTGCTTTCCAACTTTGGATCGAACTTCAGCGTTCACAGCTTGACCCTCGCTAACTACCGAGACGTGCTCCACTCGCGACAGCTCTTTGCTCCGCTATCACTTTCCACCGCGCTATCCTTTCTGACCGCCACCTTGACCGTGGCCCTCGGCATTGCAGTGGCGCGGGCGATGACCAACCCACGGGCAAAGGCGGCAGCGAAGCTGATAGACCTGATCATGTTGGGATCCGTTGCACTTCCTGGAATTGTGCTGGCTGCTGGATACATCTTCTTCTACAACTTGCCAGCAATGTCTTCATTTGGAATCAATATCTACGGAACGACCAAGTTACTTGCACTCGGTTACTTAGCGGGGGCCCTTCCCTCGACGGCAAGACTTCTAGTCGGGCCGGTCTCACAAGTCCAGTCAAACCTCAAAGACGCAGCTAGGGTGCACGGCGCCAGTGGGCGAGTCAGTTGGCTAAAGACTCAGCTTCCCCTGCTCGCTCGTCCCGTGTTATGGGCTTGGTTGCTGACCTTTGCCAAAACCCTCCTCGAGCTACCCCTTTCCCAACTGCTATACGCCCCCAATTTCCCACCGATCTCGGTATCGATCAACAAGCTCACGGCGGGCTACGACTTTGGTGGAGGTACCGCTATGTCGGTCATCTCGCTGGCCCTCGCATTGGGAGTATTTCTCGTTGCTGCCGGGCTCTTTCGACTGCTAGCTCCATCGGGTTGGCAAAAGGTCGGAGAGGGTTTGACCGCCAAATAAAGACCTCACAACCTTTGCCCAAGACACCCGCTGACGCAAATCTGCCCCTTCCACCTTGAGAATCGGTTCAAAGCGACCATTATCACCACTCTTTGACCAGCAGGGCCCCGGTAAATTAGCTAGCCTCAAAGCAATGAAGATTCCCGGAATAGAACCACTTGGGACTCTGAAGGGGTATCAACCCTCGTGGCTATCGCGCGACCTCGTAGCGGCTATAGCGCTCATCTCAATCGCAATACCGGAGCAGATCGCCACTGCGAGGCTCGCAAACATGCCTGCGCTGTTAGGAATGTATGCCTTCATAGCTGGATCGGTCGCTATTTTGATCTTTGGGTCGACTCGGCAAATGTCCGTGGGCGCAGACTCGACGATAGCTCCCATCTTCGCCACTTCGGTCGCACTCGTCGCTACCGCCGGTAGTAGCAACTACCAACATCTCGTCACGATGATCGCCCTCTTGGCCGGGGGATTTGTCGTGATTGCCGGCCTAGTGAAACTTGGCTGGATAGCCGATTTGATGTCCACGCCTGTGGTCGACGGAATATTGGCCGGGATCGCCTTGGAGATCATCCTCGGACAGCTCCCGAATGCTTTGGGTATCCCCAAGGGTGGAGCGACCGTCCTCTCCAAATTAGACCACCTGATAAGCAATCTTGCTTCGGTCAACTTTTGGAGTCTCGGGATCGCCATTTCGGTCATTCTGATCGTTTATCTATCCGAAAAGATAGATCGCAGGATTCCCGGCGCTTTCATCGCCCTAGTGGCCACCATCGCATGTGTACCGCTTTTCCACTTACAGAACCATGGGGTCACAATCCTCGGGAAGGTGAGCGGTGGCCTCCCCTCCATTGGACTTCCGAGCATCAACTTCTCCAATTTCAAGATGTTGCTTGGAACTGCCCTAACCGTCGCTTACGTTACCGTGGTCCAAACTGCCGCCACCGCCAGACTCGTCGCCACGGAAACTGGCGATTCGGCGAACATCGACGCCGATCTAGTCGGAGTGGGAGCTGGGAGCCTAATCGCCGGACTCACCGGCGGATTTGCCGTGGACTCGAGTCCTCCAAGGACGGCACTAGTGGTTAAATCGGGCGGGAAGTCCCAATTGACAAGCGCCTTTGCCGCTCTGGTTATGCTCGGTATCGCCCTCTTGGCGACCCCGCTAATTACCGATCTTCCAAATGCCACCCTCGCTGCGATTCTCCTCGTGGTCGCGACAAGGCTTGTGAGGATCAAGGAGCTAAAGGCGGTAATCAACTACAACAAGGCGGAATTCGCCCTCGCTGCCGTAGCATTCTTGGCAATCGCAGCTCTCGGAATTGAAGAGGGAGTAATAGTCGCAATCCTAGTTTCGCTCGCCTACAGGATCCGACTCGCAGCGCGGCCACGATTAAGGGTCTTGGAGCGCGAGATCGGGGCCGATCATTGGGTGGAACCTTCCGACAAACCAACCGAGAGGGTCGATTCTCTGCTCGCCTACCTCGTAGAAGGACCGATGTGGTTCGGTAATATCCAGTTCATCAAACGGCATATCCTCGGAGAGATCAACAAGACCGCTCCAAAGTGCAAAGCCCTCGTGCTCGACGCAGCCGGGGTGGAGGACATCGACTACACTGCCGCCGAAGCCACCTCCGACATGATCAAGGAGTTAGGCCACCGAAATATACAGGTCGTTTGGGCGAGGATGGACTCGGAACTTGAGGCGAGGCTCCACGAACGAGATCTGGCCGCCCAGTTCGGAGAGGACAGGTTCCTCTCTAGCGTCGAATCAGCGGTAGAGAAGGCCATCAGCCTAACTAGCAGCTCCAATAAACAAACTGATAATCGTCCATCTGGACATACCGATACTAGGAATTAAATTCCCTATTCGGCGTGGGTAGATGGCTATTTTCAAGTCCCTGCTTTGAACTGGGGGGCTATGTGCAAGGGAGCGGCGGTCCTAGTCCCCTAACATAGCTGTGGGGGCTAGTCGTCTTTTTGGTGGGTGACCGAAAAATGGTGGACTTCCCGTCAGCGAATGGCCAAAGCCGCCGCTAGCCCGCCATGGGTAACAAAAGTCAAAATAGACAGAATGGGCAATGGGCAGTCAAGGCCAAATTGAATCTACATCTAGTGTGCAAAAGCCACGCTTGCGCGGCAGATTGCACCTTTGGGGATTTATCGTTTCGATTTTTGCTGGGATCGAAATACTTCTCAGGGCAGCTAACGATCACGACATGGTCATCGTCGGGATATACGCTTTTTCCATTTCAGCGATGCTCGGGGCTAGTGCGGCATTCCATATCCCGCAATGGTCGACAAAGGCTCGACGGAGAATGCGCCGCTTGGACCATTCGACAATCTTCCTCGCAGTTGCTGGAACGTATACCCCCGTAGCGGCGATTGGACTCACCGGAAGCATTAGAGACGTCGTCCTTTGGGTCGTTTGGGGAGGAGCGGCCCTCGGGGTCGCACAGCAAATGATCTGGTTAGACGCCCCAAAGTGGGTGTCGGCGGTGGTCTATCTCGCCCTAGGGTGGGCGGCAGTTTGGGTACTTCCGGACCTCTATCGGTCGTCGGGCCCTTGGGCAATGGCACTAATAGTCGCCGGTGGAATCCTCTACTCCATAGGTGCCGCAGCATACGCTACCAAAAGGCCAAATCCATGGCCGAAGACTTTCGGATACCACGAGGTCTTTCACTCCTTCGTGCTGGCGGCGGTGATCTGTCACTACGTGGCAATCAGCTACTTCATAATGAATACAAAGCTTCGCTGATCCCACCCGAATATAAACCGAACCCGCAACCCTATCGGCTAAAAAAGGAATAAATCCATAGCTCGAAGTCTTGTACCAGTCTGAAGTGAAAGGTGCAACATAAAGTGAAAATCGGCGACAAGGTAGCTAACTTCACCCTGAAAGACCAGGACGGAATTCCCCAGAACCTCACCGAATTGCTAGAGGGAGGTCCTCTAGTCCTCTTCTTTTACCCAGCGGCTATGACAACCGGCTGCACCAAAGAGAGTTGCCACTTCCGTGACCTAAAGTCAGAGTTTGACGAATTAGGGATCCAGCGGGTTGGAATCTCCATGGACAAGGTGGACAAGCAGAAAGAGTTCAGCGATACCTACGGCTTCGACTATCCCCTGCTATCCGACGAAGACGGGTCGGTAGCCGAAACTTTCGGGGTCAAGCGGTCAATTGGAATTCTAAGGACCAAGCGACAAACCTTCGTAATCGATACCGACTCGACCGTGCTGGCAATCTTCAAGTCGGAATTCAACATGAACTCCCACGCCGAAGATGCCCTCGATTTCTTCAGATCAACAGGCGCCAATCGAACAAAACCAACCTAGCCACCCGAGGATCGGTTCGAAGGTTGAATAGCTAGTAAAATATCCCTTAATTCTCGGGGTTTCGCTGGGCTAACTCGGACAAGTTTCTGTCAGTTTGACCCGAAAAGAATCTTTACTAATTACCATGGTAGGTGCATCCCTAGTATCAAGTTCAAATTCAGGTCTAGATTGCGCGATCCTGTGGGTTTCCAAAATAGAGCGTAGAAGGAGGTCGAGAAAAATTAAACCCCCAAGTCTGTGGGCCCTAGCGCCCACAAATGTAGCGTATTCGACCGCCGGTATTCGCTCCTAGGCCACTAACTGATCTTCCGATCCGTCCTCGGGGCTCATTGATACCACGCGAACCCCCTAGGAGACAGGATGACCGAAAAAAGAAGGACACTGCTGCGTGTAAGGCCTAAATTAAAGGCGCCGAGCACTATCGTCGAGCACCATCAATCGACATCCACCCAAGCAAGCGCAGTACTCGACTCTGCACACCTCGGTGACATTATCGGTGCCTTTGGAACGGTTAAAGTCGACCAGAACAAGGGTAGGCGCACCGGATGGCGAAAGATCTTTACGCTGCTGGCAATCATGGGTCCCGGCCTTGTCGTCATGGTCGGCGACAACGACGCCGGCGGAGTTGCAACCTATGCCCAGGCGGGTCAAAACTACGGGCCACATCTGCTTTGGACACTACTGCTGCTGGTGCCGGTACTCTATGTAAA
>JAKAPB010000091.1:5113-7138 GCA_021823045.1 Actinomycetes bacterium
CGCCCGGTTTGGCAAGTTCTGGGGCGCATTTTCGATTATCGACCTCTTCATACTGAACGCTCTGACGGTGATAACCGAGTTCATCGGGGTCGACTTGGCCCTTAGTTACTTCGGCATACCTAGTTACATCGGCATACCAGCTGCTGGGATCTTACTGTTCCTATTCGCTAGCGGTGGGAGCTTTAGAAAATGGGAACGGTGGATGTACGGGCTTATCGCCCTGAACCTGGCGGTAATACCCATGGCGGTCTTAGTCCATCCGAACTACGCTACCGCCGCAAAGTACACTCTCATTCCAAACTTTCCCGGTGGTCTGAATGCCGGTTTGCTGCTGCTGATCATAGCTATCGTAGGTACGACGATCGCTCCTTGGCAGCTTTACTTTCAGCAGTCAAACGTCGTAGATAAGCGCATAACTCCGAGGTGGATCAAGTACGAGCGGGCAGATACCGCCATCGGTGTCGTCTTGACCGAGATAGGTGCTGCGGCCCTAGTCTGCGTGACCGCATACGCCCTAGGCCATACACACGCATTTGGAAATTTCGCCAACGCTTTGGATACTGCTAATTCACTAAAGGTGCACGCCGGCAGCGTAGTCGGTGCTCTGTTCGCTATAGTCCTCTTGGACGCCTCGTTGATTGGCGCATCCGCAGTGACCCTGTCGACGACCTATGCACTAGGCGATGTTTTCAAAGTACGCCACTCCCTGCACTGGAGCCCCAGGAGAGCACCGGTCTTCTACCTAATTTACGCCGGCCTCCTCGTGATCAGTGCGGTCGTGGTACTCATCCCGAATGCGCCGCTCGGACTAATCACCACCGGCGTTCAGGCCCTCGCTGGAATACTGCTACCCTCGGCAACCGTATTTTTGGTCCTGCTCTGCAACGATAAGGACGTCCTCGGTCCATGGATCAACACTCCGATAAGAAATGTCGTTGCCGGCGCAATCGTGTGGGTGCTCATACTGATGTCATTAGCCTTGACTGCTGCGACTATGTTCCCTACCATCACCGGTTCACAACTCACCACCGGGCTACTCGTTGGAGCCGGGATCGGGGCAGCTGCGGGTCTCGTCGGTTTTGCCGCATCTAGGCTCCCTTCACACAAAAAGGTGGTGAGCGAACCCAAAGAAGAGAATGAGCCGCTCGATAAGGAGAACTGGCGCACCCCGCCTCTCGACACCCTCCCCAAGGCAAAAATCCGCCTGACGAGCAGGGTCGGCCTGACCGTACTGCGTCTCTACCTAGTGCTCGCGGTAGTTTTAGTGATCGTAAAGATTGCTCAACTCGCAGGGCATTAGTACGGGTTTAGGTTCCGCTAAAGATCAACTCAGTTAGCACGTCCAGGCGTCCGAGCAGGTTTTCGTCCGAGCAGGTTTTCGTCCGAGCAGACTCTGTGACCAGAAACGATCCTATTGCCATTTTTCGAATGCTTTGTGGCATCGAAGAGCGGTTATTGCTATCGATTCCAGGGCATCCTGAAGCGAAAGCCAGAACCGACACCCAAGGCGTCAATCACGTCGTCGGCGAGTACCCGCCCAATTGGGTGCAGGTCCTCGTCGACCACTACGACAGAGGACCTGCGTGAAGCCTTCAATTTGTCCACAACCTCTTTGAGCATGTAATCTGCTCCAACCATGACGGGTTCGACCTCGTGGACAAGATCGAAGACGAGTTCCTCGCGTGACGCAACGAGGATGTCAAAAAGTCCAAGGTCGTCGATAAAAACCCCGTCTTCATCGACTACAACCACACCATCGATGTCGACAGAATGTTCTTTTAAGGCCTTGAGTTTCTCGATGACCTCCTCGATCGTCTCCGCCAACTGTGCCACCACGATCGTGGTCGTCATGAAGCCGCCCGCCATCGCCTCGGGATAGTCCAAGAGGGTCTGTATCTGGTCCGCCACCGCAGTTGGAAGCTTCGCTATGATCTCGTCTGCCTCAGCCCTCCCGAGGTCCCTGAGGGCGTCGACCGCCTCGTCCGGCTCCATCTTGGAAATCAGCGAGGCCGCTTTCATTGGATC
>JAKAPB010000092.1 GCA_021823045.1 Actinomycetes bacterium
TCTTGGGGATCCAACCTAAGTCAGGGTCATCGACTTCTACTACGATCTCACGTTCTATAAAGTGTTGGTCTTCGAGGACGTCTTTGATGTCGTAAACCGGTCCTGCTGTTACTCCTGCTTTTCGCATGAACTCCAAAGCCTCGGAGCGGTTCCTATCTTTGAACCAACCACCGACGATCTCATCCACTTCGTCCCGGTTCCGTAGGCGATCCGAGTTGGTCTTGAACTTCGGGTCACTTATCATGTCGGGTCGTCCTATCACCTCAAAAAGTCTCTCGGCCATAGATTGCATCGAAGCCGACAATGCGACGTACTTGCCGTCTTTGCATTTATAGACATTTCTCGGGGAGGTGGTATTTGAGGCTGATCCAGACCTCTCTTTTATGGAGTGGGTCAGAGAGTAGCTCATCGTTTCGGGTCCTAAGAGCGAAAACAACGGCTCGAGTAGCGATAGGTCGACTACCTGCCCCTTTGATAGGCCGTGTTCTACCGCCCGTAGGGCCATAAGTGTGGCCGAGGAGCCGAGCATCCCAGCGATCATGTCCGCCGCGGGAAATGGCGGGAGGACTGGCTCCCGATCGGCGAAACCGGTTCGATCGGCGAGACCGCTCATCGCCTCAACGAGGCTACCGAAGCCTGGGAGCGATGCATAGGGTCCGAACTGCCCGAACCCTGAAATCCTGACAATAACGAGCATTGGGTTAATTTGCAGAAGTAGATCCGGCGCCAGGCCCATCTTCTCGAGTGTTCCCGGCTTGAAGTTTTCAATCAGCACGTCGGATCGCTCTACCAACTTAAGTAGGATCTCCTTTGCGGTTTGAATATGGAGGTCTAGAACGATGGATCGCTTGTTCCTGCCGTAGGTCTTCCAGTAGAGGGGCTGACCGGCGTCGAGCCAGTCACGTAAAGGGTCGCCCTTGGTCCCCTCAACCTTGACTACGTCTGCTCCGAAGTCCGCGAGGATCACAGACAGTATGTTGCCAGCGACAAGTCGGGAAAGATCTAGTACCCTAACCCCTACCAAGGGTCCCTGACTAGTGGGATCGAATTCGACCCTTTTGATTTCAGTCTTGTTGTTATCCACGAGATCCCTCGATTAAGCCCTTTTTGTCTCTAATACTTATTGTCTCTAGTCGAATCTAGGTAGTGATGACGGGCAGGTCTATCGTTTTGGATGTGATGGTCTCGATGTCTAACCCAGAATGGATCGCCTGTCTTTGGCGGTAGGGAACATTGTTTGAAGGGGTTTCAGTGACCTGGTCTACGAAGTCGTTGCAGGTTACATGATCTTTACTTTGTATCAGAAGGTAGACGGTGACCCGTAATAATCAAAACTGCTCTAAGACGTTCGCCGAACCAAAAATAAATCCAATTCCGAAGACCTTGATGGATCAAATAGGACTTGAAGGAAGTGCCTTAAGGTACACCACAAGATTCCTGCTCCAGGGCCAGCAAGTGATGTTCGCTAAGTTCAGCCTAACTGGGGAGCGACACGTCAGCCAATCCCGACATGTCGCTATGTCAAGGTTGGAGCGATATTCAAAGGTTGTCGATCTTGGATTAAACTCCGGTCTCATGATGCAGTCCAACCGCTCGGCATCGGCGCCACTGATTTCTGAGGAAATGTAGCGGCCCGCGACGAGCTGGCAAGCAACACTAATACGACTCCTGCTCTTGTGACTGAAACCACGAAAAGTCAAGGGATCCAATTCGTGGCTGCGCAAGCGTAATAATCCTTGCCGATGGCGCTATTTCGGGTCGATTAACTACTAGGTATGTAGCATGGGGACACGATAATTGACCTAACGGAGAGTTGCGGTCCGTCACATTGGTCTACCATTGTCCCTTATCGGCAAGACGGTTCGTGGTCTCGGTTCTTAACTCGATATTGGGATCTGCTGAACTAGGGGTACTCATGCCCTTTTCGGGTCGTGTCATCCACTTAGTATTTTGGTCGAGTCATACCTTTAGATGATTCAGATCGCAAGTGTCCAGATTTTCACCCGGTATCGACTTGAGGGCTTTCGAAGCTACCTTCTATCGATGCTGGATCAAGTGCCAAATACCTTTATTTGGCTTTAGAGACTCCTACTGCTTTGTAGTTCTTTTGGCTACCGGCCAAGTCGAGCCAGGACTGAGGTTTGACTTGCGATTATCTTCATTGGGTCACTGAATCGCATTGAAAGGGAATGCATTCCTACCTCCGATGTGGCTTGGAGGTGCTATGCCTAGAAACGACTTCCGTGACCGACGACTAGTTTCCCGATCTGGTGTGAAGATGTGTCGTATCTTAACGAGTCTTTGTTAATGTTTTTGAAATAGTGGCTGCGGTGCAAGTACCTGTTCATGGCGTTGGTTTCTCTAGCGGCTCTTCATGACGAACCAAGGGAGTTGTAAACCCATAAACCCACGGTTCTGAATTAGGAGCTTTGCAGCGGGACCAAATCACTTGGTTCTTTTGAGTAGTGGTAATTACGACTTTGTAACATCCTTGACGTTTCAGTGAAACTATAAGAATCTTTATTTGTGGCTGACTATTCGATAACTGTGTTTCTAACAGTGCTCATAAAGGCAATCGAACCTAGAAACAATTATTAATTACTAGCCGATGCAACATTTGAGGAACAGTCTGAAGGGCATTCCGAGTAGTAGCGTCAAACTGGAGCTGCCCTTATTGGTTTACCTTAACCCATTCTGGCAGTAAGTGGTACAAATAAGCACCAGTGGTGATGTTGTCACGGCGGAGGAATTGAGCAATACGGCCACTTAGACGTGTTGGGCGGCCGCTGGTTAGATGGTGGTGAACTCTACATGACCAGATAGCAAACGGGTGAATAACTCCACCGTATTTTTACAACGTCCAACATGTGCTGCTCGGAAAACCCGTGTATTTTCCCATTAGGTGATTTTGAATTAGGCCAATTAATTTTGCGAGGCCGCGCTCAGCGCAGCTTTGTATCAAGTTGCGGCGACTAAACCATTGAGGGTCTCTCCTTGAGTGTCGAATTGTGTTCTTGGACGGTGGATCACCACGTAATGTGGTGATAATCGGACTCCAGGTATTAGTTATTGAGTATCGTACCACCGAGTGCAAGTAACTATTTGGAGTAGCGGTTCTAATGGATCTGGGCTCAACTCTGATTGATCTCAAATTGGACGTAAAAATAGTAAAAGTCTGAGTTGTGCGTGTAGTACAATTCTGCCAGATAATTGTCCGTTCGTGGGTGGATTGATGAATTGGAGGAGCGGATGAGGCGGGTATGGAGTTGGTTTAGCGCCGTTTTAATACTTTTGTTTGGTTCGATGGCGGTAGTACTGATTCCAGCGGTACCCCCGGCGTCGGCGTCGACGGTGACGCCGACCGTGACTAGCGTCTCGCCTTCTGCCGGATCGGCCGCTGGTGGGACTGTCGTTTTTATTTCCGGGTCGGGCTTTTCGACAACCTCCGGCGCTACGACGGTGGACTTTGGATCAACAGCGGCCACAGGCGTAAGCTGTTCCAGCACGACAAACTGCGTGGCGACGTCTCCCGCCTATACCGGCTCCTCACTTCCAGTAACCGTGGACATCACGGTCTCGGTGGCAGGAGCAACTTCCACTACATCTACTAGTGATCAGTTCACCTACGAGCCACCAGCATCTGTTAGCGGTACGGTTTCTGTTGGAAATGGCGCCAATCCCGCCGACTTAGCTGGCGTCTGTGTGATCGCCAATGTTGCTGGATTAACGGGATCGTCGGTGAGTAGCCCGGTCAGCTACACTTCGGGGAGTTCGACCGCAAGCTACAATTTGTCGCTCGTACCGGGGACCTACAATCTGTATTTCTACTACTGCGGCTCCTCCAGCACCTCACCTCTTCAGTCGGAATACTACGAGACGGGAACCACCGGCACTCCTTTGGCAACCTCGGCGACGCAAATACCTATTAGCTGGGGAACAACGATCACAAGTGACAATGTGACCCTCCCTCCAATGCCCGTCGTCTCTTCGGTGTCGCCGGATTTTGGGCCCCTTGCTGGGGGAAATCTTGTGACTATCTATGGCATCGGGTTTACCGGGGCTACCCAGGTGAGCTTTGGAACTATTGGTACGGTTACGCTGACCGCCGGGGACGTGGTAAGTGACACCGAGATCCAGGTCGACGCTCCGGCCAACAGTTCACTCACCCCGTCATCAGTGTCGGTAGATGTAACAGGGTCGTCGGGCCAGTCAATTCTGGGGCTTGCTACGGATATCTATGGCTACGGCTATGGTCAGATCACTGGAACGGTGACCGACTCCTCGACGAAGGCGCTCATATCGGGCATATGCCCATTTGTGGCAAATGGCCCGGCTTCGGCCATAAACGCTGAGAGTTCGGCAACCCCAACGACGGATGGCACCAATACTTTTAACTATTCATTGTCCCCCCTAGCCCCAGGAAGTTACACTGTCGGCTTCCAACAGTGTGCCTCGAACACAGCTACTCCCGGGTATGTCCAGCAGTACTATAACGGGACGATCAACTACTCCTTGGCAGCGCCGGTTTCAGTCACAACTGACTTTACAACACCCAATATCAACGCCGCCATGGTCCAGGGCGGCACCATCTCAGGAACAGTTACCAATACAGCATCACCAGCTGTTGATCTTTCGGGGATTTGCGTCGATACTTATGACCAGGCGACATCTGGATTCGGTTCTGCGACCACCAACGCTTCAGGCTTTTATTCCATCACTGGCCTACCCGCTGGAAGCGGGTATGAAGTGACCGTGGAGGACTGCGGAGGTTCGGGCAACTATGCGGCTCAATCGGCCTCCGGAGTCTCCGTCGCCACTGGGCTGTCTACCACAGAGAACTTTGCTCTACCGCCTGGCGGCACCATCTCAGGAACAGTTACCAATACAGCATCACCAGCTGTTGATCTTTCGGGGATTTGCGTAAATGCGATGAGTACCCAGATCGGTCAGTATCAAAGTGTGCCAATGTCAGCGACTACTAACGCGTCGGGTGTTTACTCCATTACTGGCCTGCCAGCCGGAACTTATCAGGTTCAATTTACGTCGTGTGGGAGTTCGGGTGACTATATAGGCCAGTACTACGCGGCAAGCGGCTCGACAACTCCGACAGTCTTGACCATGCCGACCGGTGGGAACTTGACCGGAATCGACGCTTCCCTGTCGCCAGGTGGCGCCATATCGGGAACCGTGACGGATACCTCCTCGCCAGCTAATGATCTTAATGGCATCTGTGTTCAGAACGTCAACTCGTCTAGCGCGCCTAGTGGAACACAATTTATAAATAGTTTTACTCAGACTGGTACGGGTGGTAGCTATACCATCGAGGGCCTTCCCAAGGGGACATACAGCTTGGAGTTCACCTCCAATTGTGGTGCAACCGGCAACTATGCCGCTCAAGTAGTCTCGAGCGTGTCGGTTTCTGTAGGGGCCACCACCACGCAGAACGTTACTATGACAGCAGGCGGATCCGTTTCGGGAACCGTTACCGATAACTCAGCCTCATTAAATCCCCTTGCCGGCATTTGTGTGCAGGCGAGCGTATCCAGCCTGCCAATTCCTCTTTTTGCCACCACAAACTCTCTTGGGTACTATCAAGTTATCGGTATGCCGAGCGGAACCTACACCTTGCACTTCAACGATGGCTGCGGTAATACCAACCCTTACGGATACGTTTCTCAGACCGTTTCTTCGGTGTCGATGACTGCGCCACAGGCGATTTCGGGTGAGAATGTTAAAATGGCTTTAGGTGGAGCGGTGTCTGGAATTGTGGACAACAGCTCATCTCAACCCGCAGGCGGAGTCTGTGTCGAATTGACCGATAGCGCATCCACTCAAGTCGCATTCAGCAATCCCATAGGGCAGTATGGCTTCGTCGGCGTCCCGGGAGGAACTGCAACGATTGCCTATTACCCCAATGGCTGTTCGTCTACCGCTTCACTGTGGTACAACCAGCAAACCTCCAGCCAATCGGCAACGCCAATAACGGTGACTGCGGGTGCCTCTCAGACACTTTCGACGCAAACACTCCCCTCCGGCTCGTCTACTTCGAGCTCCTTGACGGTTACCGGCGTAAGTCCAAGCGTTGGGCCAGCAGGAGGAAATTTCAACGCCACTATTAGCGGTTCGGGCTTCTCCACATCAACGGGCGGTACCTCCATCTCCTTCGGCGGGGTCGCGGCAACTAGTGTGACCTGTACCTCGACAACAACCTGTACTGCGTATGTGCCCCCTTACACCGGTGGCTCATCGTCTCAAACTGTCGATGTGACGGCAACTGTCGGTAGCGTGACGTCTGCGAAGAGTTCTTCGGATCAGTTCACCTACTACGAGACAGGTACTGCGACCGGTACGGTATCGGTGCAGGGGACGACCTCTGCTGACCTCACTAAGACCTGTGTCGAATTCACCCCGAGTGCGGGTACGCCTGCTGCCGGATTTGGAATGGTAGGGGTATCGCCGAATGCGAGCGGAAGCTATTCGATACCACTGCTGCCCGGGAGCTTCACGGTAGAGTTCGTATATTGTGGCTCGACGAGTACCTCCCCGTATGTCCCTCAGTGGTACAACGACCAGTCTTCTCTTGCGAATGCGAATCCGATTAGCATCACGGCAGGCTCCACGGTATCGGGGGTTAGTGCAGTTCTAGTGCCAGCTACCACCGTGGCATCGGTCAGTCCGAGCTACGGCTCGACCTCTGGTGGAACGACTGTAACTATTTCTGGGTCGGGCTTTTCAACAGCAAGCGGTGCCACGACGGTCGATTTTGGGACAACTCCAGCGACTAACGTGAGCTGTACCTCGACGACGACTTGTACTGCCGTTTCACCCGCTTCGACCTCTGCCGGGGCGGTCCCGGTAACCGTGATCACTTCTTCTGGGACGAGTACCGATCTTGCGACTGATCTCTTTGGTTACGGCTGGGGGGCGATCTCGGGAGTTGTGACCGACTCTCTGACGGGATCTGGAATCGCCGGCATCTGTCCTACGGTAACTTCTGGAGCGTCAACCGCTTTTGCCCAGACCAATGGCAGTGGAGACTACACACTTGCTCCACTAGCACCAGGAAGCTACACGGTTGAGTTCGTTTCCTGCCTCTCCTCTTCGGCTAGAGATCGGAA
>JAKAPB010000093.1:0-356 GCA_021823045.1 Actinomycetes bacterium
ACCCTCGCCGTCTAACAAAGCTTTGTACCATGACCCACTCCGACTTGAACGCATACCGAAGAAGCCCAAAGGTCCCATCAAGAGCAGTTTGAAGGAGCTACTTTCGACCCTCGAAGACAAAAGCCACAGGGCAAACCGAACTATCTTCGCAGAGCCCTCCGAAGGAGCACGTTGTAGTTCTGGGCTATCTTTTTCGACTACCGGAGAAGAGCTTCAACCAATAATCCGCATCCAGAGCCGAACAGGGCGATTAAGATGCCTGGGCAAGCTTTCTTCTTTGGCGGCGAATCCTCCGAATACCCCGACGCTCCTCCTCATCTTTTCCGCCCCAAATCCCATATTCCTGGTTTGTTCTT
>JAKAPB010000093.1:366-7093 GCA_021823045.1 Actinomycetes bacterium
ACTTAGCACCTTCTCGCCAATTCTGGTAGTTCCAGGTCCCGAGCTTCGTTGACTCCATCTACTTAGTGTCCTCCGCTTATGGCTAATACCCAAGCGACATTCCGACCCCGCAGAGCGACCCCCCCAGGCCGATTTGCCCAATTCACCTACCTACACAAGCAGTTCCGTCCCCGCGACCCTGCCAAGTACATGATCCATTAGCCTTCCCCAAGACTAATGGGGCTTATTACCCCAACTGAAACATGCGTTAACTTGTATTAAAGCAAGTTTCATACAAGTTAACTGCCGATTTTCAATCAGCATAGTTTAGTGCCAATATTAAATTCCCAAAAACAGGCATCACAGAAGGCCAAATCCGTCAGCCAACTCCTATCAGGTCTGCTTTATCTTGCACGATTTCTTCTAAATATTATAAATAGCTCATCCCGTATTGACGGTGGCTTTTTATCGGGTTTCCTGAATTGCGCCACAATTAGTCTTCGACAACTTATTTAAATCGAATGATTATTTCCGTGTTAAGACCCGAGGGCCCGACCGTGTCTGGTCGCGACTCTTCGTGATGAACATCAGATCCACCTCGACCGGAGGTTAAGACCCGAGGGCCCGACCGTGTCTGGTCGCGACAGGTCGCCGCTAGGTGTGTCGCCTCTAAAGCCGCAGTGCCAAGAAATTGGCCAGCAACGAGGTGGCCAGCACCCTTGACTACCACAAATCTGCTGTGAGGAATTAACGAATGCAGTATGTGGGACGACGCAAGAGGAACAATTCGATCCGAATCTCCGTGAATAATTGAGACAGGAAGCCTGACGGCAGCTAGATGACGTTCCAATTCCCCTAGCTCTGTCTTCATTCTTACCTGTTCAGCCCAGAAACTCTTCGTTGCCGTACCTCCCCAACTGCGATACCCACTCCATACCGCCTGAGCAGCCCGTATCAGCACCGAGGAAAGGGCTTGTCCGATTCCCACTGACGCCAGCACCGAATCCACTACGCCGAGAGACCCTACCGACGCAGCGGGAGCTAACAACAAAGTTCCTATGTACTCGCTCGGGTCAAGGGCGCTGGCGGCCAAAGCTACCGCCCCACCGTATGAGTGGCCGATTAGCATCTTTGCTCCGTCAATTCCCTTTGCCGCCTGGTTCAGAAACTCGGCATTAGAGAAAATTCCGGTAGGAGACAGTGCCGACACTCCCCAACCGGGACGATCGTAACCATAGGAGCTAATCCAATTCGGCAATCTACGTGCTAGCGGGGCAAGATCGGCCACCGACCCGGGCTGACCGTGGACAAATATACAGCTCAGCCCTGATGGAGTCCTTCGGTACGAATAGGGAATCAGACTGTCAAATGCCTTCGGCATCTTCCCCCTCGATCGGTCCCAATCCACCGAGTTCTTTCATTCCATGTCTTCCTAGTGCATATACCGAGGCTAGAGAGCCGACAATGGCCAAGAACCCTACAACGCCTCCCACTCCCGAAGCCCAAAGTCTCTCGGACAAAAGTAGTCGAGCAAACACAAAGGAAGCAATTGGCTCTCCGATTGCAATAACCGGCAGGACCACCTGTATCTCACCAAGTTGAAAGGCGCTCTGGGTGATGAGCAGCGCCTCGAGACCTAGCGCGATAAGCACCAAGGTATTGGGTGCAAGCGCCCCTTTAAATAGTCCCAAAGCGACCACCCTGAGACCGAGTATCCTCTCGAGAACACTCGCCAGTCCTACGAGAATCGAAGCAACTATCGAAAGGGCGAGAGCCCTTTGATGCCGAGAAGCCTCCTTCATCAGGAAATGGGGAAGTACCGCTAACAACCCGGCGAGCACTGCGACAATGACCACGATCAGCATGCGATAACTATCTTTGCCTTGCGTCGGTTGGAGCAGGATGTATATCCCGACCCCACATCCCGCAGCTAATGAGAGCCACGAAGTAAGGGAGCTCGGCCTATTAAAGCCAAAGTATGGAGCGCAGGAGATCGACACAACCAGACCCAGCGAAAGAATTGCCTGTACTATTGCAACTTTTCCGAATGCCAAGGCTGCGATTTGAAAGGCTATCGCAAGTATGTCCAGGCCTATGCCGCCGAGCCATCCACCATGTTTTAGCAGGGAAAACAGTAGGCCCGGTCGCATATTCAGATGATCGGACCTGCCTTTGGTCGCGGCAAGCTGAAGCAACGAGGCGAGCGCAAAGGCAATAGCAGATGCAATGGACAAGGCATAAACCATCTTCAGCCATATAGGCTAGCTGCGATGTCTAAGAGAGTGCTAGTCGTGTCTGCGCGTATGGGTGCAGGTCACCATGGGGCTGCCAATGAGATAATCAGCCGAATGGAGCAGAGGGGCTGGGAGACCAGACTCGTTGATTTCTTAGATGCGTCTCCAATAGCTGGTAGGTTTCTAGAGCGCACGTACCATTTTCAAATTGAGTCAGCACCTTGGAGCTACGACCTGATCTACTGGTTGTGGTCGAGGGTCAAGATATTGGCACCAGTGGCAACCTTCTTTTTGGGTATCCTCTTCGAAAAACGCCTAAAACGATGGGCGAAAGAGTTCGATTCTGACCTCGTCATCACGACCTATCCTTTTGCTTCGGTGGTACTCGGACGGGCTCGATCACGTAGGCTGAGAACCCTCAAAATTCCGGTAGTCACTTACCTCACCGACTTCGCCGTACACCCGCTTTGGGTCCACAAGGGAGTTGACGCACACCTTTGCGTGGCAGACGTCTCTTCTGAGCAGGTCGAAAACCTGCTCGGCAAAAAGGCCGATGTTATCGGACCGGTGGTAGCTTCAAATTTTAAAAGGTCGACCGACCCCGATCCAATCAGAGAAAGCCTGGGGCTACCGCCAGACAAACTTATAGTCCTTGTGGTCGCAGGATCTTGGGGCGTCGGATCCCTGGAGCAGACGGTAGAGGAACTTTCTGAAATCGAGGATGTCCATCCAGTAGTTGTCTGTGGTCGGAATGCCGAACTGGCGGACAGACTCCAGAGGAACGGGGTTGGGACGATCTTCGGTTGGACTAATCGAATGCCCGAATTGATGTCGGCCTCAGATGTCGTCATTCAAAATGCCGGCGGGCTGAGCGCTATGGAAGCCTTTCAGTCTGGTGTACCGGTAGTCAGCTATCGCCCGATAGCGGGCCACGGTAGATACAACATCTTTCATATGGAGCGTGCGGGCGTAACTATCTGGGCGAAGAGCAAAGAGGAGCTTTCCAATGCTATAAAGTCCGCCGCGACGGGTCACGAACTACTCGCTAGGCGGGCAAGTGGCCTCTTTACCGATCGACTCATTCCGGTAGTTGAGGAAGTCATGGTCCGCGCTTCGAGGCAGCACTATGGGCTCGTTCGAAAGAGCGACCTAATCACGATTCCAAGGAGGCTCGCATCACTGGGAGCTGCGGCCCTTGTTGCCTTCTTTGCGTTCAATCTCGCAGCCAATGCGCTGAGCTCTGATGGTCTAAACGTCGATAAGGCTTCACAAGTTGGCAAGTTCGCCTACGTTGTCATCAAACCCGGACTTTCCAACATCGCCGATCCACAGCTACTTAGATACTTACTCCAAAGCGAGACGGCAGTAGTTGTTCCCGGGCAGCTCGCCCTCGCAGATCCCTCCGCGGTGCGACAAATAGCGCGAGATGGCATCGACATCCTGAATGGCGGCTGGGAAAGCAACTCTGCGCTACACCTTTTCATGCCTTCGAACGCGGTTTCTACATCCGAGCAGACCCTAGACACCATAACTGGACTGTCGGTTTCTATTTATGTCCCCCAGGAGCAGGTCAACTCGTTCGATTTGGCGTGGATATCGATTCACCACCAGACCCTGGTGCACGCCCTGTTCATCAACAAGATCCCTTCCAACTACAGGTTCAAGTCGGGCAGCGTCTATGAGATCAACGGTACCGGAATGACTCCGGCCGAGGTGATCGCCAAGCTCAAAGTGCTGCAGGCGAGACTATCCCAACAGGGATTTATCCAGGCCGCAGCCTCCACGATCGATTGAGGTGACGGTCTTTGCGCTATAGCTCTAAAGCTGGCATCTCGGCTAAATTGGCCCTAAGGGGTGCAGCCGGCGTCCTGATAACCGAAGGCGGTTACCGCTCCTTCCCAGCACTCAGTTCTTTGCCTCCTTTGAGGAGATCGCTGTGGCCATATCTCTTGGGAACCGGATCTTCGACAAGCGTTGCGCTTACCTTCGATGACGGACCAGACCCAAAATCAACGCCACTATTTATCAAAGAACTAGAACGCCTAGGCGTGAAGGCCACCTTTTTTGTGCTGGGCGAAATGGCAGAAAGATACCCATACACCCTACAAGAACTCCAAAATGCAGGGCACGAAATCGCCCTGCACGGTAATTGGCACCGTAACCATCTCTTTCGCAGCGCCAGGAGCATCCGCTATGACATGGAGCGGTCCTACGCCACGGTATCCGAAATAGCCTTGAGCGCTCCGATTTTCTTTCGTCCTCCCTATGGCGTGATCACCAGGCCAACCCTTGCGACTGCTGCCCAGCTAGGTCTGCGCACCGTCTTGTGGGGAACTTGGGGCCGAGACTGGCGCAAAATGGCGACACCTTCAAGCGTAATGAAGGACCTTAAGTCAAACCTGGAACCCGGGTGCACGGTTTTGCTCCATGACTCAGATTGCACCAGCTATCCTGGGTCTTTTAGAGCGACCTTAGCGGCTTTACCTGAACTTACTGAGGTTTGCGCTCAAAACAAGCTCAGGCTCGTTCCTCTCGCAGATCACGGTTTTTAGTTTCCACCAAAGGTGCCCGGGCAGCAAGCCCACACGCTCATCTTTAAGCGGACCCATTTGGGAGACCCACTAGGGAGACTCACTAGGGAGACTCAGTCCTCCTCATGAGCTCCTATATCATCGCCTGCGCGCTGTGGAGTTTCTAGCTCTAAATCCTCCAGCGAGTTGGGTTGCTTGGTCTCTTCGCGCCAACGCCAAAGGTTTCGCGATACGACCTGAAGTGCACTAGCTATTGGAATTCCAATGAGTGCCCCCGTTACGCCAGCTAGCTGGCCACCGACAAGAACGGCTAAAAGTATCCAGAGTGGATTAAGTTTCACAGTCTTCGACATGATCAGTGGGCTTAGAAGATGGTTCTCGATCTGTTGATAGATCAGAAATACGGCGAGCGAAACAAGGCCAGCCAGCGGGGAATGCAGAAAGGCAACTATGACGGTTGGAACACCGGCGAGTAGCCCACCTACTAGCGGCACAAGGTCAACGAACGCCACCCAGACCGCTAGCACAAAAGCGAAGGGCACCCCGAGGAGTCCGAGGGTAAGGCCAATCACTATCCCTGCAATCAGCGAAGTGAAAACATTGCCAGCAACATATCCCGCAACCGCCGTGCTAGTTTCGCTGAGCATCAGAGATATTCGCCTAGATATAGCCGGAGATAACTGTCCCAACACGGCTTTAATTAGCTCGGGCGCCTCGAGTGCGACAAATATCGCCAATACGAAGATGGTTGCGAGTGTCGCAACGGTCGATACGACGCCTTTCGCCGCAAGGTACGCGGGCTTGGCGGCGCTCCCCGCCAAAGTTGCCAATTTCGATAACGAGGCATCAATATACTGGGTGAGACCGAGCCGATGGATCAATCCACTTAGCTGTCCCTTTTTAGATTGCGCTTGGGCCACTAGATTAGGGAGCTCATTGATCAGCTTGGCGCCAGCGCTGTATAGCGGCTGACTAAGAACGAATATCAATAGCGCAACAAGGGCGAGAATGGTTACGAAGACCACAGGCACAGCCATGCTCCGCCTCATTCCAAGGCGCTTCAAAGCCCGAACTGCTGGCTCTGCAATGACTGCTAACACGACAGCAACTACTACTTCGATACCAAGGTGGCGTAGATTCCAAGCAACCACCACAAGCAGCAACGTCAGTGCGGTGAGTCCCTCGATCACCAAAAGCCGCTTAATAAAGCTCCACTGGTTATTTTCTTGCCGTCTACCTTGCAATGCGGATCACCAGACCAATTTAGAAGGCATTGGACTATCGTGTCCGCTTAAGCTGTCTCTCAGAATAGAAAAGATCCCGCTGACGCTAGATCTTTCTGGGGTTAAGGTTAGTCTTTGAGCGAGAAGTGATGCAGGATCAGCAGTTGGACAAGATGCGCGGAGAGAGTGTAAAGGCAACCCGATCGAGCCTCTTCAAATTGCTCAGGCGATTTGGCCTATTTGGCATCCGTGGAGCGGTCGTCTTTTTCATCATTGAGTATTTGGTTGTTCCAAATATCGCTGGTCCTAGAAAAACGCTAAACCTTCTTGGAGGGGCCAATTATGCCCTGGTAGCAGCGTCGGTGGGCCTTGAGATATTCGCCCTAATTGCCTATGCTCGCCTCACTCACTCGGTACTTCCAAGGCCCGCCCCAGGGGTATGGAGGCTTTTTAGAATAGACCTCTCGTCTCTCGCAGTATCCCACGTGCTACCTGGAGGCTCGGCCTCTGGAACTGGCATCTCGTTGCGACTCATGACTAGTTCTGGAGTCACTCCTACTGACGCTGGATTTGCGATTGCGATTCAGGGTATCGGGTCGGCGATAATACTCAATATGATCCTCTGGCTAGCCTTGATCATTTCGATTCCCCTTAACGGCTTTGATCCAATTTACGCCGTGGTGGCGTTGCTGGGAATCGTGCTAATCGGTTCCTTTGCGCTACTTCTGATACTTTTCACCAAGAACCAACCCAGGGCCCT
>JAKAPB010000094.1 GCA_021823045.1 Actinomycetes bacterium
TTCCGATCGCGGTACTTCCATCTTTTCGCGCTAAATAGGTCGATACTTTTGACTCCATTTCACAATATGGCACTCCTTTCGCCCTACCACACCGAAGCCGACGTTGAAAGACACGCCGAAGTGTTTCGAGACACCATTGCGTCGGTTTTATGATCAGATCTTTACAAACGGTTAAACAGCCCGGCCCATGTCCAGGCCAAGTCTCTTTGGGTCGATCCCGAAGTTTTCTTCCCGACAACTATTAGCCGCAAAAATACTCTAGAGTAGTGCCGAATCGGAGATTGAGGGGGGCCTCTTTCGATACTTTAGAGCGAGGGAGATCGATGTCGAGGGGTGAAGATCCTACCAGATTAGCTCAGTCCGGTCAGGATCAAGAGGGATCAATAGTCAATAAGTTCGGATACAGACAGGATCTAAAGAGGTCGCTACATTTTTTTGCACTCTTTGGGGTCTCATTTTCGATCATATCGATCACCACAGGTATCTTTTTGAGCTTCGGTGTCGCCATGAGCTACTTCGGTCCAGCCAGTATCTGGGAATGGCTGATCGTAGGTGCGGGCCAGTTGCTGGTAGCCATGGTCGTGGCCGAATTAGGGACGAGGATCCCCTTGGCCGGATACGCCTATCAGTGGAGTGCTCGCCTAGTCTCGTCTACCTACGGCTGGTTTGTTGGTTTTTTCGGTTTACTCTACATGACCGTAGGCGGAGGTGCGATTTTCCTACTGATAGGAACCCCGCTATTATTGTCCGAATTTGGCATTGATCACCCTTCGGGACATCTGATACTCAGCGTCACCATAATTATTATGATGGTTCCTCTGCTGCTAAATATCGTTTCCGTTCAACTCGCCTCGAAGGTCAACTCGGCGGCGGTTATCACCGAAATCATTGGAACCGTAGTTTTTGGCATCCTGTTAATGGTGCTGTGGGGAATCAAGTCTAAGCCCTCGCCATACGGTTGGGGGATTCTCGCTAACACAACCTCCACTTCACACAACGCGATGTGGTACTCGATCGTGCTAGCGGCAATACTTGGTGCCTACACTCTGGTAGGTTTTGAATTGGCTGCGGACCTGGCAGAGGAGGCACTAGACGCCAGAAAAAACGTTCCGAGGGCTGTTCTGGTCGCCGTGGGCGCCTCGGTGGTATTGGGCTTTGTGGCATTGATCGGCTTCTCGGTAGCGATACCCTCGATCAAGGCCATCGAATCGACCAATCTCCCTCTACTTGCTATCGCAAACTATTGGCTTCCCGGGTGGGTGGTGAAACTGTTCATCGCCTTCGTGATATTTTCTATCTTCTCAATCAGCGTGGTGGGCACCGCCGCACAAGCAAGGCTCGTCTATTCTATGGCTCGGGACAACATGCTGCCTTTTAGCGCCGCTTTCAAGAAGGTGCATCAGAGTACCAAAACCCCTATTGTCGCTCTTTTGGTGTTTGGGGCAATCAACGTGGCGTTTACCATCTTTGGCTATACCCAGAAGAATAGCTTCGATACACTAGTTGGAGCGACAGCGATAATTCCATTCATCATCTATTTCATGATCACTATCGCCTATGCCTACAAGCGAAAAGCACTGGAAGCCATACCTGGCAGTTTCAACCTTGGAAGGTATGCAAAGCCGGTCATCGCAATTGTCCTGGTTTGGACCGTCGCAATGATATTGTCACTTTCGCTTCCATCCAGCTTCCGACTAGCGGACGCAATAGTGGTTGGTTCGACCGTCCTCTCTCTCGCTTGGTACCTTATCGCCCTTAGAAAAAGGATCTCGCTAGGCGAGGCAGGAGTTCGGCCGATTGAAGAGTATCCACTTGCCGAAGCTTAAAGGACCGAGATAGCAGTTCAGCCAGTCGAGCAGTAAAAACCAACCAGCTTTCGAAAGGGGGCTCGCGTGTCGAGCAATACACAAGGAGATCTCTCTGGGGTTAACGACTACTTCTACCCCTACCGAGACCGCTACACCACTTATTCGACGCTACCAAAAGTTGGTGTCGCGAGGGACGAAGTCCTTGGGGTTCTGCGAGAAATGTCGGAGAAAGAGGACAGGATCGGTGACGAAGGAAGATGCTCGGGTTCTATCTACTCGGGAGATCACGACCACTATCGCTTTCTGACCGAGGCATTTCGTTACTTTGCCCACTCGAATGTTTTACAACGGGATATGTACCCTAGTTCGACCAAGCTCGAGGGAGAGATCGTCGCCATGACCCTCTCCTTGATGAATGGGGAATCCCTTGGGGGTTCGGCTTGCGGAGTCCTGACCTCGGGTGGAAGCGAATCGCTGATGTCACAGCTTTTTGCCTATCGAGAATGGGCCTCTCAGACCAAGAATATTTCCGCCCCCGAGGTAATAATACCAAACTCTGCCCATGTCGCTATTGACAAAGGCGGCCACTACTTCGGGGTTCGGGTTCTGCGAGCCCCACTAGACAAGGACTTTTTAGTAGACCTGAATTGGGTAGAAGACCATATCAATAGGAACACCATTGCCCTGGTCGGATCGGCGGGATCCTACCCCTACGGATTAGTCGACCCGATAGCAGAACTCGGTCAACTTGCAATAACGCACGACATCGGGCTTCACGTCGACGGATGTCTAGGTGGATTTTTGCTACCATTTGGCAAAAAGCTCGGTTATCCAATTGGCGATTTTGATTTTTCGGTCGAAGGTGTGACCTCAATATCCGCCGATACCCACAAGTATGGCTATGGCCTCAAGGGAACGTCAGTGCTTATGTATGCTAATAAAGAGCTGAGGAAGCACCAGTATTTCACCTATCCCGACTGGCCGGGCGGCCTCTACTTATCCCCAGGAATGGCTGGGTCTCGCTCCGGAGGGCTCATCGCCTCCACTTGGGCGTCGATGGTCACCCTCGGGGAACAGGGCTACCTGGATATCGCCCGAGACATATTCCGGACCGCCGACCTATTGAAGAAGGGCATCCAAGAGATAGCAGAACTTCGGGTATACGGGGAGCCAACTTTCTTGGTTGGATTCGGCTCTGAGGCAATCGACATCTTCCACGTCAATGATTACTTGAGCAAAAATGGCTGGCGACTCAACGGTCTACAACTCCCGCCCGGTCTCCACTTCTGCGTCACACGCCCTAACACCTATCCGGCGGTTATGGAGGAGTTTCTCTCGACTCTAAGGGATGCCGTGAATTACGCTAAGGGGCCCGACCTCGGACCGGCTGAGTCATCCGCCCTCTACGGATTGGCGGGTAGCGTCGAAGGAAACAAGGTGGTTGAAGAACTTCTCGTGGGGGCACTGGACGCCTTCTACGGGTTAGCCCAATGAGGATAACGTATGACTAGGGAGCGCTATGCACTAGGTATCGACCTCGGCACAGGTGGGGTGAAAGTCGGACTCGTTAGAGCTGATGGAGCCCTTATCGCCAAGCGGACAGCGGAGATTTCAACCCGTCACCCAAACGGGGCGTTATCCGCTACTCAGGATCCAGTGTCTTGGTGGGCATCGATAGTAGAAATGACCCACTCAATCGTGGAGGAGTTTGATCCAAAAGACTCACTAGTCGCCATCTGCGCCACCGGCCAATGGGCTTCAACGGTGCCCGTGGATTCGACCGGAAACCCTGTAGATGAGTGTTTCCTCTGGATGGACGAGAGCGGCGCCTCCTACTCGGAGTCGATTATTGGCGGAAAATTCATGGGCTACAATCCACTCGCGGCTTTGACCTTTATAAGAAAAACCGGCGGAGCGCCCTCGAGATCCGGAGCCGACCCTATAGGTCACATCAACTACATCGAGCAGGAGCTACCAGCGGTCGCAGCCAAAGTCAGATGGTACCTCGAGCCAGTTGACTTTATATCGATGAAATTGACTGGAATTGCCGCGGCTACTCACGCCTCGATGACTGCCAGCTGGTTGACCAACAACACCAAGCTGGACCGTTATCGCTACGATAAAAAGCTGATCCAACTCAGCAGAATGCCAGTAGCGAAGCTCCCTAGGCTCATTCCGGTCGGATCGGTCATTGGAAAAATATCTGAAGCTGCAGCGAAGGAGCTACACCTCGATTTTGGAGCAAATGTTGTTACTGGCCTACCGGACCTTCACACCGGAGCTATTGGCTCAGGGTCAATAGAAGTTGACGAAGTTCATCTATGCCTCTCTACTACCGCTTGGATATCGGCACCGGTCTCAAAAAAAAAGACTGACATCTTCCACTCGATTGCTTCGGTGCCGGGTATCTTTCCTGGTGAATATCTGATTGCCAACAATCACGAAACTGCCGGTGAATCACTTGACTGGTTTAGGGACACCTTTTTCAACAACGGTTCGCTCTCCCTAGGGACCACTAGCTTTTCTGAACTCGATCGCCTGGGCTCCCAGTCATCACCAGGATCAAATGGTGTTGTGTTCACTCCATGGCTGGCTGGGGAAAGGTCTCCTGTCGACGACAAAAACGCACGAGCGGCTTTCATCGGCTTGTCCCTCGCTACGACCAAGGCCGACCTCACTCGTTCCGTTCTTGAAGGCGTAGCTCTATCAAATCGTTGGCTAATGGAGCCATTCGTCAAGTTCAAAGAGGGAAGATCGCCTGACAAAGTGAGGATTATAGGCGGAGGAGCCAACTCTGATCTCTGGTGTCAAATACATGCCGACGTGCTAAAAACGGAGATCCACAGGGTGAAAGATCCCACCTACGCAAATCTGAAGGGCGCTGGACTCATGGCCCTTTTCGGAACCGGCACCATCAGCCGTTCTGAGATTAAAGCAGCTATAGAGATCGATCAGATATTCATTCCCCACCTTCCGAATGAGAAATTACTCGACGAATACTATGTGGTCTTTTCAAAAATATATAAGCGTCATAAGCCACTCTTTCGTCTCCTGACCCCACTAAGGGGCAGGACATAGGTCGGCGTGACCGACACCAGCCTTCAAGCCGTTCCGAGCGCTATCTTTTATGGCGACCACCCGAGTGCATGTACCCTATAACTCCAGCCGCCACCGCGACGTTGAGCGACTCGACCTCCTTGGCCATTGGTATCGAAATTACCCCGTCGGTCATCGCTAATAAATCCTGGGAAATACCGTTTCCTTCGGAACCAAAAATAACAAGGGTTCGAGAAAGATCTTCGCAGTCCGAAAGAGTCAATGTTCCACCTCCGTCAGCTGCGAGGACCTTGCCACCGCGAGAACTAAATTCGTCTACCTCAGCGGCGAGGTCATAGCTGATTCGAATCGGTACGCCTAGGCAGTGCCCGGCTGACGCTCGTGCGGCCTTGGGGGAAAATGGGTCTGCGCAATCAGAAGATATCACTACGCCCGGGTGTCCCAAGGCTGCCACTACCCGAATAATCGCTCCAATGTTCCCTGGATCCTGGATTCCCGTTAGGGCAAAGATCGGCGATCTAGCATCGGGAAGAAGCGTAAACTCTTTGGGGATTCTGCAGATAGCGACAACCCCTTGTGGAGTCTTCGATTCCGAAATAAGGCGCATAATAGGTTCTGTCACCCAAACAACTTCGCACCCTGCGACGCTCGCTGCGTCGAGGATCAGCGCCGACTCCAAACCGGTATAGGACTCGCTGACTATTACCGTCTCGCACGCGTTATGCTCGTTAATCGATTCTAGAGCGAACCTGTAGCCCTCAAGCAAAAACCGGCCGAGGCGATTTCGCTCCGACCGGTCTTTTGAAAGTTTTCTTACCTCTTTGATAAGTCGATTAGAGTTCGACTTTATCGGCTCGCCCAACGAGACTCCTACTCCTGGGCTTCGATCGGCGCCGATTCCGGACTCGCCTCTTTAGCCACCTTGACCAGAGTTGCAAAAGTCTCAGGCGCGTTTACCACAAGTTCAGCAAGAACTTTTCTGTCGACTTCGACTCCCGCCTGCTTTAGACCATAGATCAATCTCGAATAAGAGATTCCGTTTTCGCGAGCCGCCGCATTTATCCTCTGTATCCAGAGCTTACGATAATCACCTTTGCGAGCCCTGCGATCTCTGTACGCGTAGTTCAGGGAGTGCATTACCTGCTCATTAGCCGCACGGTAGCTACGGCTCTTATTGCCGTAATAACCCTTGGCTAGCTCCAGGACTTTGCGTCTACCCTTCTTGCCGTGTACGGCACGCTTCACCCTTGCCATAGCTTCTCCTTAACTCATTCAACTGCGACCAACACGCATCGCCGCAACCTAAAACCCTGTGCACCGGGCCTACCCGATGCCGCCATCTACATGCCTAAAAGGCGCTTCATCCTCTTTGCATCGCCGGGAGCAACGTCGGATTCCCTGGAGAGTCTTCTAATCCTTTTTGAGGACTTCTTCTCCAGAATGTGAGATTTGAACGCCTTGCGTCTACGAAGCTTGCCCGTTCCGGTGACTTTGAAACGAGCCTGCGCGCCCTTGTCTGTTTTCATCTTTGGCATTTATAATCAGCCCTCTTCTATCTCTTCATCGGTAACTGTCTCATCGCTTTGAGGGTCGGTGATACTCGAAATGGAGCTAGCAACGTCGCCTAGGTCGACGGGCGTTTCCGCATCGTTATGAACCGCTGAAGCCGTCTTTGGCACGACCCGCTTGTCCGGCGCAAGAACCATTAGCATGTTCCTACCGTCAAGCTTCGGCGCCGTCTCAACCTTCCCTACCGAAGTAGAGGCCTCGGCGACGCGATCAAGTATCGTCTTACCAATTTCAGGATGGTAGATCTCTCGCCCTCGAAACATAATGGTGATCTTCACCTTGTGTCCCTCGTTGAGAAATCTAATCACCTGCCTGGTCTTGGTATCAAAGTCCCCGGCGCCGATCTTTGGTCGGTACTTCATCTCTTTGATCTGAATCGCCGACGACCTGCGTCTCGACTCCCTCGCCTTTTGAGCGGCATCGAACTTGAACTTTCCATAGTCCATGATTCGAGCTACCGGAGGATTCGCCATCGGCGCAACCTCCACCAAATCGAGGTCCATCTGCCTCGCAAGCGCAAGAGCTTCGAGAGTCGGCTTTATGCCAAGCTGGTTTCCTTCGGGATCAACTAACCGAACCTCACGAACCCTAATTCGCTCGTTGATCCTCGGCTCATTCCCATTAGGTGCGGATATCTAGCATCACTCCCTTCAAAGCA
>JAKAPB010000095.1 GCA_021823045.1 Actinomycetes bacterium
CAGGTGGACGTATTCGGACTGTGACCTCTAGGCCAGCGTCGATCTCTCCAACTGCCTTTTGTACCGTAGAGCGGCTCATGGAGGTCGCCTCTGCCACCGAGACGATGCCACCATAACCGAGCATCCCTTGCTACAGAACCGGACAGAATCCGTCGCTGTCGCTCGTCCAAGTGGGGCATTGTGACACCGAGCATCTGTGTCAGCGACTCCTCAGTGACAACGAATTCCCGCACAGCCACCATGCTAGCAGAATAATCGATTAGTCGCGCGGTATATTATCTAACGAGTTCTAAGAGTCAAAAAAGGTTGAGTGCAGTGAGTTTGATAATGCAAGGGTTGCGTGGCATTTGTAAAGTCCCAAGCTTTTGCTGATGTCGCTTGTGGAGTGCTTTTCCAAGGGCGAAGATCCGTTAGGGCCAAATAAGTAGCAGGCTATTCAAGTGGTAGATCGAGTGCTTCTGAACAGGGGCTCCGCCTATTGGTGCTACCAACATGGAGAACTTCTTCTGCGCACTTAGCGCGTCGGAAAACTGATTTTTGTGAGGATCGGCCGTGTTTGTTTGACGAAAAATTCTCGAATAGCGATTTACCCTCGAGTCTTTTCGCATGATCAGCGGACCTATCTAGAGAGACAAGCAACCGGGCTTAATTCGTGGACGGCTGCCTTGAGGTATGACGGTGGATTGAAGTGTCTAGCGATATCGGGTCTCGAAAGATAGCCAGGTGTTGAGCGACGGTGCCAACCCCCCTAATTGTCTGTTAATGGAGGTTGTCAGGCAAGGATCAAAAGTAAAGCGGACTCTGGGATTCGTGCTCGAAGCGACATTCTTTGGTTATCAACGGCACCGCACCAAACTTGTGGCGCGCTCTCGGCTGCAAGAAAACACGGTGACTATTCCTGGCAGCAACCACCACTAGCATTGCATCCTTCGGCGGTGCCTGAAACGCCATAGGAACTTGTGCTGAGTGCTTCGTGCGTCACTCGCATTTAGACTTTCATGGATTTCGTGGACTTCGGGGTGTTCAGCTCGGCTTGTGAGTAAAGTTCCGATGCAAGGGTGATTCAGATCGACGTTATGAGACCCAAGTTCGCTGGTAGCGAGAAAAATAGAAGGGATTATTGGGGGGTCGAGACTAAAAGGCGTATTGGCTATAGCGAGATGCCGATCTTTTCTACCTGTTATCGTGGCAATATGTCTGATTTTCGAGAACTTCTCACATACAGCGCGTCACTGATTGCGGATTACCGTGAAAGGCTTATTGAGCAGCCAGTATTTCCTGAAGTCGATTTCGAAGTTGCTCGGGCATCCGTTGGCTTTTTGCAGGACGATCCGGTTCCTGCCAGGGCGGTTGTTGAGGAGTTAGTTGGCGTAGTCGAGCCCATGCTGGTCGGCACCGTGGGGCCTCGCTATTTCGGGTTCGTTGTCGGCGGAGCACTAGATTCTGCGACGGCAGCGGACATTCTCGCGGTGGGTTGGGACCAGAATGCCTTCAATGCGATTATGTCGCCCGGAGCGGCAGTGATGGAAGACATAGCTGGTAGCTGGATTAAAGAGCTACTAGGTCTTCCACGCCAAGCGTCGTTTGGGTTCGCTACCGGCGGACAGGGGGCTAACACCGTTTCGCTCGCAGCGGCACGACACTTTGTCTTGAGTAAGGTTGGCTGGGATGTCGAAAAGGATGGATTGTTTGGTGCACCAAGAGTGCGCGTGGTGGTGACAGGGGAGCGCCATGCCACTATAGATATGGCGCTCCGCATTCTTGGCTTTGGCTCGGATATAGTGGAACCTGTTCTTGTCAATTCGCAAGGAGCTATTGACATTTCCGACCTCTCCCGAGTGTTGGAAACAGGGTCGGAAGGTCCGGTTATCGTCTGCCTTCAGGCAGGCAATGTCAATACCGGCGCCTTCGATGACTTGGTCAGGGCCATACCAATAGCGCATGAGCACGACGCCTGGGTCCACGTCGATGGAGCGTTTGGTCTCTGGGCGGCGGCCAATCCGGCGACTGGCTATGTTCTGTAAGGTTTCGAGCTATCCGACTCCTGGGCTACCGACGGTCACAAGTGGCTAAACGTGCCCTACGACTGCGGCTACGCCTTTTGTGCTCATCCTGACGCCCATCTCGGGGCGACCTCATATTCGGCGGCGTATCTGAAAGGCCAGGGGGAAGATGAATTTCGTGCGCCTGGCGACTTCGTGCTTGAAACCTCACGTCGGGCGCGAGGATTCGCTACTTGGGCGGCACTTCGTCAGCTGGGAAGAACTGGAATTGCCGAACTGGTCGAAGGTTGTTGTGCTCTCGCTAGGCGCTTTGCCGAACAGCTGGCAAACGTTGAAGGCGTCACCGTTCTAAACGATGTTGTGCTAAACCAAGTGTTAGTCCGATTTGGGAATGACATTCAAACGGATCGAGTCATCCAAGCCGTTCAGAGGTCAGGTGAGTGCTGGATGGGGGCGACAACCTGGCAAGGCAAGCGAGCGATGCGTATCTCTGTTTCCAATTGGCGGACTACTGAGGCCGACGTTGACCTCTCGGTTGAGGCGATTCTCGATGCATTGTCAGCCAAAGAGCTTTGACTGGCGCCGGTCGATCGTTTGATCTAGACAGGAATAGTGCGTGAGATGATACTCTCTGGTTGCAAGAATGTGCCGGAGTCTGCCGTGGCAAGGTCAAAGCTAGTTGATACCTTGTGGCTAAGGCCATGAATAGAAATGCTGAAAGCGCCCAGGATGGGTCCGGAGTTTTTTCGATGGTTAGCCTCAGGCTTTGGGAGCCAGGTCTGGTCCCGAAGATCTGCTCGATTGCCGATGCAAGGTCGTCAAGATCTAGCGATATTCGTTCTAGCGCTCTAGCTGTATTCGATAGTAATTTTCAAGCAGGTCCATTGTCAGGCCTGCGACTGGTCCAGGCTTCCAAAGGCCGATTTCGCGGCAGGAAGTCACCGACTCGACACCCCGAAGTGAGTTTGTTAGAAAAACTTCGCTGGCTTGGATGAGTTCGTCGATCGTCAGATCCCTTTCTTCTACGTGCATTCCGATAGATAAAAGTAGCTCGATAGTGCGAGCCCGGGTGATGCCTGCGAGGATTCGGCCATCATTGCCGGGGGTTACGATCTTCTGACCGATCACGGCGAAGAGATTAGAGCGCGAAGCCTCTAACACCTGATCTTTATCTATCAGCATGGGTAAAAGCCCGGAGTTTTGATTCGTGAATTCGTCGATGGCTCGCCGATCACACCATTTGTGTTCACCAAGGCCCCCTGGAGCAAGCATAGGTACCATTTCCACTCTGGCGGTCGAAACACCGAAATCTAGAGGTGTACATGTCGTCGAGGTTTCCAAGTGGTCATTTGCTATGCGAACTACGATACGTAGTCGTCCAGTGCCATCAGGTACTTCCGCAGCTACCTCTTTTATTCTGCTTGGGTCTAATGGAGGGATCTCCCCATGCAGAACGAAGCTACTTTTTGCGAGTCGATTTAGGTGTGCGTCGAGGTCCAACGGGATTCCCTCCCGAGTGGCGATAGTTTCAAAGACGCCAGCAGACCGGTCAATTGCAATTAGGCCTGGCGGGCTAGAATGGACCTTTCGGATTGATTTCGACATTTTGGATCCAATCGCTGCTAGGATAGGGTCCGCCTTGGTCAGACACTCTTGATACTCTTCGTCTGGATCCGAGTCGGCGACTATTCCTCCTCCAACTCCGCACCAGATCTTTCCAGCTGCGATTTCAAAAGTACGGATTACGACGCTGGCTGTTATTCCGGCAATCGGACTTAGCAATAGAATCGAGCCAGTGTACGCCTCGCGCGCCGTATGTTCGAGTTCGCAGATTATCTCTTCAGCTCTCAGCTTTGGAGCTCCAGTGACCGACCCGGGAGGGAATGTTGCCGAGAGAAGCTCACCGTCAGTTATGTTTTTTTCGAGCTCACCTCTGATGGTCGAGACCATGTGCCAGACGCCAGCCATTTTGACAACATCGAACAGTCCATCTACCTGAATAGAGCCGGGTACGCAGACGCGCCCCAAGTCGTTTCGCATCAGGTCGACGATCATGAGATTCTCGGCCTGATTCTTTTCTGAGAGTGCAAGCTCGGATCGAGCCTGTTGATCCAGGTCCGCCTCTGAATTCCTAGGGGCGGTTCCTTTGATAGGCGAGGTCATGACCGTGGAGCCGGTTCTTTGAATGAACAGCTCCGGGGAGAAGCTTGCAATGGAGCCCCAACTCCTTGATATAAAGGCCGCATAGGAAGGCTTTAGGGTACTTTCACCCATAAGGAAGAGTTCTAGTGGACTCCCTTTGAAATCCGCTTCGATGCGATGCGTGATGTTTGCTTGGAAGATGTCTCCGGATCCGATGTACTCGATTGCTTTTTTTACCGAATTGACATGATCATCCTGGGTCGGAGTGGCGATGAATTCGCCTACCTCGAAGCTGGATCTAGCTACTCGACCGGATAAATGTAGCTTTGCCAGGACTCTGTCGCGACTCAGGAAGATTTCTTCAGAACGAGCACGAGTCAAAAGGGCTTCGAAGTACCAATTTCTGGTGCTCTGGTCGAACCTTAGTAGATGGTCATAGTAGCCCAATGAGTGCTGGGGAAGCGGGATGATTGTTTTAGGCTGGGGAGGTAACTGTTCGATAAGTCGACCAGCTTGGTAGCCGATATGGCCGATCCAGCCGCCGCCAACTGCTCCGGGTTGTTTACCTCGCACAGACTGAACCTGATCCAGTACGCTAAAAGGGTCTTCTGTTACGTTGGCATTGAAGACCGGATCCCATGCGATAATTGCACCAGATCCCGTCCAATTTCCTACCAGCACGCAGAGGCCCTCCGTGTCGGAGAGTGATCTAGCGATTTCCTTGGGTTCTAGGTCGAGATTAAGCTGCTCGACGTGCAGTTGCGCTGTTTCTGACGGGTCGAACCGATTTGAGCCTAGGGCGAACTTAGCGCCACCTTTGAAATGCAAATCGTCCCACCCTTACACACCTTGAATCGAAACTCGACTTTCCGTTTGAGCAAAGCGACCTTCGAAGGCTAGAGCTTTGCCCTGGATAGTTCGACACCTTAGTTCGACTCCCGCTTCTGCCTGACCTTTACTGCGACATGTCTTACGGTCCAACTACAAACGAAGAAGCAGTGTTTGGAAAATTTCCAAGACTATTCAAAGAACTGAGCCAGGCATTGCAGGATGAGGTGGGCGGTCGATGAAATGCCGTCATCGAAATAGACAGGTGCATGGTCAGACTTGACAATCTCATGGACGCCCGGTTGCTTGTTGTCGGACTTTTGGGCGAGACTACTAGTGGTTGCAGAGGCTAACTAGGCAATTCAATGCTTTGAACGTTGAAGAACCTATCATAGATTGACAATCCTGCGGTCATCCCACCAGCAAGGGGCAGATGGCCACGATTAGCTTTCCCCGGGTTAATCCACAACACTCGGCGAATTAGTAGTCATATCTGTCGCATCTGCTCCCATAGTTGCTTCAAGCGCTCCACGGTTCGGGCCCCCGGGAATTGCCTCCGGCTTTGCGCACCCTAGCGTCGTCACCGACAAAAACGTTCTGTAGGTGAGCCTACCTAATGGATAAACATTTATCGAGATTCCTGCTTCAGACTCAGCAGGCCAGAAAGCGGTACGATTTGGAGATCGGTCGGGTTGCCAGAGGATTCGCCAGCTTAACTTTCGTTATTTGTCAAAGTATCAATGAGTTACTGTTAGTCTCGACGGAGGCTATAGATTGCAGCCGTGAGCAAATACATTTCTGGTCTTTTGGATTTATTGTGTTTAGCCATCTTTGTTGCTGTCGGAAGGTCGGTGCACGGTCATAGAGGGTCACTGGTTGGCTTTCTAGATACTGCCGGCCCTTTTTTTGTGGGCCTTCTGGTTAGCTGGGCTGTGGCGAGGGCTTGGAAGAGTCCTATGCTGATTTGGCCGTTCGGAGTGATTATTTGCCTCTCGACCGCCATTGTCGGACAGATTGTGAGGCTGATAGTGGGCCAAGGTAGTGCTGTGCCGTTCGTTCTAGTCTCGGTGGGCTATTTCGTATTGACCATGATAGGTTGGCGACTCGTTGTCTGTATTGTTAATCGGATTCCTCATGGTCGGTCCCAGATCGTCGGCTAACTTTATGAACTTTAATCGAACAGGGTCGGGTACCTTTTCTGGACATTATTTCGTGGTGCTACCTCGTTCAGCGAGAGTGTGCCGTCCTCCAGGTAGGAGTGGAAGGTTTAGCTGGCAGTCATTCCAATTGCCTTCGTAAACTTTGGAGAAATTACGCGAAAGGAGGCCAGTTACCTGGCCTGGCACCCGCTACATGTGACCGTGAAGTGTTCCTCTATTCCTTCTTGGTGACCGGTTGCACAAGGCTGTAAAGGAGAAGCCAACCCCCTTCGTCTGCAGGGCTGGTGGCCATTGTGTCAGGCGCTAGCTTCGACACTACTTGGCGATAGGTAATTGCGGGCGCGACGATGGCCCGTGACATGATGCGGCAGTAGGATATCTCTGGCTCCCGCAAGCTGCACTAATTGAATCCGAAGCCGAACTAGCAGAGATAGGTTGCTAGGTGGTCGTATTTAACCGTCCATCAGTGGGCAGTGACAAACCAGCGCTTTGCTGGCCATGCTACCCGATCTATGCCGGGCAGCGAAGGGCGGGGATATCTGGGACGGTCACATTGGACGGCTGGTGGGTGAAGTCGTCAACGACTGCGAGCGGAATTGCATCTAAGCGAAGCGCAGAGCACGACCGATCAACGCTCGACTTGGTGACAGTGAGATTCCACGCAGGATTGGTCTTGTAGCGTCGGTATTACAGGCAGTCCGGTCCGACGCTATTCCTTAGGCTGAACTTAATCCCATCAAACAAGACTATTATGCCTCTGAACTCGATAAATAGAGCAGTTCGGTATGGTCGGTACTGGCTACAGGGGCATCTTTGCTCCAATTAGTTCAAATGCCTTACGCTGACGCACAGTAGCTAACGTGGTCTTTTC
>JAKAPB010000096.1 GCA_021823045.1 Actinomycetes bacterium
GATCTCATCTTGTCGATACCTTCGGGCTCGGTTACTCGCCTTCCCGATGGCCAGCTCCTCGACGATTCTCGACACGTTGTCTATCTGTCTACGCAGATGCCCCACGGGTTTAAGGGGATAATTTCTAAAGTGCTGTCCATCGACCCCTCGCAAATAAGGGTGATAGCACCAAACGTAGGTGGAGCTTTCGGAGGAAAAGCTGGATCGACAGCTGAGCATAGCGTCGTTGTGGCGGCGAGCATCAAGCTAAATAGACCTCTGAAGTGGGTAGAGACCAGATCTGAGAATATGGTGGCAATGCCCCATGGTCGAGGACAGGTCCAATATATCGAAATGGGCTTCCATAAAGATGGAAAGATCTCTGGGTTAAGGGCGAGGATAATAGGTGACTCGGGAGCCTATGCCGGCTTTGGGGGTGGCCTTCCGCTTGGATCCACCCGTGCAATGGCCCAAGGGGTGTACGAGATACCGAAGATCTCTTACGATGCTGCGGTAGCCGTTACCAACACTACTCCCGTTGGAGCATTTCGCGGAGCAGGCCGTCCTGAGGCTGCCGCATTTCTAGAGCGGATGATGGATATCGCAGCAGATGGGCTTGGGATAGATCCGGTAGAACTTCGGCGAATGAACTTTATATCCAAGGATTCCTTCCCCTACACGACCAGAATGGGGACCGTTTACGACATTGGCGACTATCGCCTCGCTCTCGATAAGGCCGTGGAGATGTCGGGATATGGAGAGCTTCGCAAAGAGCAGAAGAGGAGAATTGAACAGGGCTCCAGGAAGTTACTTGGAATTGGAATCTCTAGCTATGTTGAGATTACCGCAGGTGGAAGTGGCTCTGAGTATGGTTCGGTCAGGATAGAACCAGACGGTTCGGCGACTCTTCGAGTTGGAACTTCTTCCCATGGCCAGGGGCACGCAACCTCCTTTGCGATGATCGTTGCTGACAAGTTGGGAATTGCGCTTGAGAAGATTAAGTTGGTGCAATCGGATACCGACTTGGTACCACGAGGATCTGGTACCGGTGGCTCAAGGTCCCTGCAGATTGGTGGTTCAGCAATTGCTGGAGCGGCGGATTTGGTTCTGGAGACCGCTAAGGAACTCGCCGCAAAACACCTTGAGGCCTCAGTGGACGACATCGTCGTCTCCGACCTCGGCGGGCTCCAGGTTGCTGGGGTACCTGCGTCAAGGCTGGAATGGACCGAAATCTATGCAATGTCTGAAGGGGACTCAGCGTCGGAAAGGTCGGTGTTGGATGTTGATTTCGACTTTTCTCAGCTCTCGCCTAGCTTTCCTTTTGGCGCCCATCTCTCTGTTGTAGAAGTGGACATAGAGACTGGCGAGGTCAAGCCGATCAGGCACGTAGCGGTCGATGACTGTGGGAGGGTGTTGAATCCACTAATCGTCAACGGCCAACAGCACGGCGGTATCGCTCAGGGAATTTCTCAAGTCTTGTGGGAGGAGATTCGTTACGACGAGAGTGGCAACCCAATAACGACCAATTTTGCTGACTATGCTCTGCCGAGTGCGGCCGAGTTTTGCTCCTATGAGACTGCAAACACAGAGACTCCAACTCCATTGAACCCCTTAGGAGCCAAGGGTATCGGCGAATCGGGAACGATCGGAGCTATGCCAGCTGTCCACAATGCCGTGATTGATGCCTTAAGTCATCTGGGGATTGTGCATATTGACATGCCGTGCACTCCGGAGAAGATTTGGCGGGCTGTGTCAAATGCGGAGGAGAATAGAAATTCACTCTGGAGAGAGCCCCCATCCGTCTTTGAAAGCCTCCCGATTAGAGGGTCGGCTAACCTAGCCGCGGCGAGCGAAGTTGACGTTTAGCCGGTAATTGAGGTCTAGTCGGTAATTGAGGTTAGCCGGTGATGGAGACCGGAAGAAAAACGCTCGTGCCACGGGAAGTAGCCGGGTACGAATTTTGTTGGAAGTAAACGAGGACCCGGAGATTCCCGGGTCCTGCGGGTTTGACGAGAAATAGGGGCCAGTTTTGGAGAGCATCGAGTTCTTCTTCGATCCAATTTGTCCTTGGGCTTGGATCAGCTCAAGGTGGGTAGAGGAGCTAGTTGACCAGAGTGCGGTAAAGTGTACCTGGAGGTTCATTTCACTGCGTGAACTAAATGCAGGCAAGAACTACGCATTGAATTTCCCACCCCGTTATCCCGAGATACACGGGCTCGGCCATAAGCTCTTGCGTGTCGCTGCGCTCGCCCGCGATGAGGGTGGGAATGAGGCGGTTGCGAGGTTTTACTCGGCCGCTGGTCGAGAAATCCACACTAATTCGAACAGGGAGACCTATCTCAATGGTGGGTCGATCGAGCCGATTCTTCGTGCCGCCGATCTTCCGAAAAGCATGGAAGAGGCTATGGATGAGGATCGTTTCGATTCAACGATCAAGGAAGAGACGGAGCTAGCGCTTTCGAGGACGGGGCGAGATGTGGGTACTCCTATCATTTCTCTATCAGGCCACGAAGATGTCTCCTTTTTCGGTCCGGTGATGAGTTCTATCCCAAAGGGTGATGACGCGTTGCGGCTATTTGAGGCATACAAAACCTTTGCGTCTTTTCCGGGATTCGCCGAGGTGAAGAGGTCGTTGCGCTTCCCACCGAGCTTCCTTTAGGCTAGGTCGAATCGTTTGGGCAGTTAGAATGTGTCGGCCATGTTGATAGCCGATTCCCTCTCAGTCGAAGTTGCCGGAAAATTTATCGTAAACGGTGTTTCCTTTCGCGTAAATCCCGGGGAGAAGGTCGGGATCGTCGGTCGGAATGGGGCGGGTAAGACGTCGATGTTACGCGTGCTTGGAGGCGAGGTCGCCCCGGCATCCGGTACCATACAGAGGGTTGGTCAGGTCGGCTACCTCAACCAAGAACCCAAGGCCGATCTTGCCATCGCAGAAGCGTCGGTGGTTTCTCGGGTCATATCCGGCAAAGGCCTCGATGAGATTTCAGCACAACTTGAGCGGCTCCGTCTGCTCCTTGAGTCTGACCCAAGTGAAGCAAATATCAGGAGATATTCAAAAAAGCAAGACGAGTTTACTAACTTGAACGGCTATCAGGCAGAGTCTGAAGCCAAGAAGATTCTTAGTGGACTAGGTCTCCAAGAGAGTCGATTTTCGATGAAAATCGGAACACTTTCTGGCGGTGAAAGACGAAGGGTCGAGCTGGCGAGGATACTCTTTGCCGGAAGTGACCTGCTTTTGCTCGACGAGCCGACAAATCACCTTGACCTCGACTCAAAGAGTTGGTTATTGAATTTTATGCGTGCCTACCGTGGCGCACTAGTTGTCGTAAGTCATGACCTGATGCTCTTAGACGAAGCGATAACTCGAATATTTCATTTGGAAAGAGCCCAGGGCGATGGCGAACTTACCGAATACAAGGGTACGTTTACCCAGTACAAGAAGGCCCGGGAGCTCGACAAGCAGCGCGCCGCTAAACAGGCGGAGCGGCTTCAACACGAGATCACTAGGTTAGATACACTCGCTGATGCAATGCGACATCAAACTTCAAAAAGGGCAAGGATTGCAAAGACACTAGATAAGAGGGTCGATCGGCTCGAAGACAAGGTAATTGCCCCCCTTGCGTCGTATCAAACCAAAGTGAGCGCCAAATTGAAGGACCCTCCTCCGAGTGGACGAGACGTATTGACCGTTACGAACCTCTGCAAGGGCTTTGGAGGGCATGGGGTATTCGAAGACGTGAACTTGGCTATGTCCAGGGGAGAGCGCTGGCTAATAGTCGGTCTGAATGGTGCCGGGAAGACCACCCTGTTGAAGCTAATTTATGGAGAAATCCAACCTGATTTTGGGTCGATATCCTTTGGCTACCAGGTATCGCCAGGATATTATGCCCAAGAGCACGAGAATCTGGATTACAACAAATCGCCACTTGAGCTCGTTCAGTCGAAGGCGACCGGAACAAATACCGAACTGCGCTCTATGTTGGCCAGTTTTGGACTAGTGGGAGACGTAATTTTCCAGCCTGCTGGAACTCTGTCTGGGGGTGAAAAGACCAAGCTATCCCTTACACTCCTCGTTGCAGGCCAGCATAATTTGCTTTTGTTGGATGAGCCTACAAATAACTTGGATCCAGAATCAAGAGTGGCGGTAGGGAAAGCATTGGCCACCTGGCCAGGTACGATGCTGGTGGTTACTCACGACGAGGAGTTTGCGGCGGAGTTGTCCCCCGACAAGGTAATTGTCATGCCCGACGGATCAGTCGATTTCTATGGCGACGACTACCTCGAGCTGATCGCCATGGCATAACCGAATCGATCCAGCTTTAATTAGGCAAGTCGAAATTCTGGGTAGAGCGCTATTTCTGCTCGGGTGCTCCGGAGGCTCACTGTTGAAAGGAAGCAGCAGCCGACTACATATCTATCTGTTTTCTTAGCTGGCGATGGTGGTTCCGCTACTTAGAGGACTGCTCGGGTCGATTTCAAGAAAACAATGGAGCCCGGTGGGGGATACCGGGCTCCATGGACTTGTCTATCGTTGATAGCTATTCGAGTTGACCTCTACGTGATCAATGTAGTGAAATCGAAGGCTTCTTTAAAGCTAGAGTTTTGACAGGATGGATTCTGCGGACGAGACGGTCAGTCCACCCCCTGGCTCTACTTCTAAGGAAGTAACCACGCCATCTTGAAGGATCGCTGCGAAGCGCCTCGATCTGTTGCCCATTGCCGAGCCGTGGGCATCCAATACCAGACCCGTGGCGGATGCAAATTCGCCGTTACCGTCGGCCAATAGGGTGACCTCGTCTGCTATTCCCTGGGATTCTCCCCAAGCTTTCATGACAAAGGGGTCATTGACTGCCACGCAGAAAACCTTGTCGACGCCCTTGGCTTTAAGTTCCTCTGATCGGATTACAAAGCCGGGAAGGTGGTAGTCGGAGCAGGTGGGAGTAAAGGCCCCCGGAACACCAAACAGTACGACCTTGCCCTTACCGAGTATCTCGGAAGTCTTTACCTTAGTCGACTCACCTTTTTCGATCGCAACAATATCGACCGTTGGAATCGTATCGCCTACCTGAATCGTCACAGCAGCTACCTCGCGCATCTTTGTTGGTCCAGCTCTTTGCCCACCTAGTCAAGAACCAATAAAGGGGCAAGGTTATGCCGCGTTTTGGAAATTTGATTTAGGGCTACTCATAATGAGGAGTTCAAGAAGACCAAAACTGCCAGCTTAGATAGGCTCGCTTTAGTCACCCAGACGAGCTGGTGGGGTGCTAAGTTTGTTATTAATCGGCCATGGCCAGTAAGACTTACCATGAAAAGTTAACCGAGAGACTTGCCAGCCACCGCCCAATCTTGGGGTGGAACTTCGTAGATTACCACGCTGATCGCCTCTGGAGATACATTGAGGGTCTCTCGGACCACGTCGGTCAGCCTTTTGGCGAGCAACCTCCGATCCTCTGCGCTACTTCCTTCGAACATTGAGACCTGTATGAGCGGCAAAATACACCCCAACTGAAGTTAGATTCGAGCTTTCAAGGAGATCATACTGCAAATAGCGGTGAGAAAAGGACTGATTATCCCCAGAGTCCAGATGGTAGAGGCTCACAACGATCCTGGTTTCTTTGAAGCGGGTCTGTAACTTGTTTTCAGCCTTAGTTTCAACTGCGAGCTGGCTCACATGGGGGACCGATCCGCCTCCAGATCGCTTTATGAGGTGAATATTTCCGGATTCTTTCAGGATAGTTATATTCTTTGAGACAATGTCCGCAGAAACCCTACTACCTGGTAATTTGTCCGATAGCTTTCTCTGGTCAGCCCCTATATTGGAAAGTAGTGTGGGATCACTGAGCCGTAGAGGCTGACGGAATCTGCCATAAGAGCATGTCAGAAGGTATGTGTCCTCCCGTAAGCTCGAAGTTGCTGACAACTAAAAAGGTGCTAAAACGGAGTTAAACACAAAGACTGTATCGTTGCAGCTAGACGGCTTGGAATGACGCTTTTGGACTATTTTCTCTTGAAAGGCCGTCGTCTGGGGAAAAGATTTGTCGCTGTCCGGTAGGGCATTCTGGCACTATGTGATAGATTTAGGGGCGTGGTTCACTCGCGCTTCTGGCGTCCGGGGTTTCTGGCGGCATAAGGATTTGTGGCAAAGTCCTATGCATAACATGTTGGAGGCTCAGGTCAAGTGGGGGGGACCGTGTTTGACTGTGGACAAATGTCTCCGCAGTTAGTAATTGAAATAGGGAAGGTTTCAAGGGGCAAATGAGACTATCGCTTAAAAAGCGAGGCGCGACTTTCGTGGCTGGGGCCGCCGTAGCATCAATGGTGCTGGCGGCTTGTGGCAGCGGGTCGTCCTCGTCTTCATCTTCTGGTACGACGGCGGCGCAAACGAAGATCGCCGGCGGTACTGCATACTTCGCAGAGGGGCCTGGGGCACCTCCGAACTATATATTTCCTATGACACCGGGTCAGTTTTTCTCGATCAACAATCTCGCTCAGTTCCAGATACTCATGTATCGTCCGCTGTATTTCTTTGGAGTCGGACAGCAGGCGGTGATCAACAACTCCTTGAGCCTGGCTAATCCACCGGTCTATTCGAACAATAATCAGACTGTCACGATTACATTGAAGCCATACGTCTGGTCTGATGGCGAGACGGTAAGTGCCCGTGACGTGGTGTTTTGGATGAACCTACTCAAGGCGAACACATCGGGTTGGGCCGCTTACGTTCCGGGGTCATTCCCTGACAACGTCACTAGCTACCAGGCTACCAGCGCAAACACGGTCGTTTTCAACCTGAACAAGAGCTACAACCCGACCTGGTTTACCTATAACGAACTTTCTCAGATTACTCCACTTCCGATGGCGTGGGACAAGACGGCAGCGACCGATCCTACCCCTAGTCCTACTGCGGCGAATCTGCCGGATACGACGACTGCGGGCGCACAGGCTGTCTATAAGTTCTTAGATGCTCAATCGAGGGACCTCTCAACTTACGGCA
>JAKAPB010000097.1 GCA_021823045.1 Actinomycetes bacterium
GGACATTACCGAAGAGTTGTAGACCAGAGTCCCAGCCATGGTCAGACCCGTGGGGATGTAACTCCTGTCGGCCGAGATAAGCGCCTTGCCGTAGGAGTTGAAGTTGACATTGGGTCCCAGCCTTTAAGCAGCATTCCTTGTTTGTCCATCGATGCGAACGCCTCATCACCGTCGACCCACACGAGTCCCCACTTTGGATTTGACGCCTCGGCTTGTATCTTTGTGAGGAGGGGACCGGTTGAGTCGTCGTCTAGCGAAACCGGTATCCCGGTAGCCTTGTGGAAAGCCTCTATGGTCGGTGAGTCGTATCCCTGGGCAGAATATATGACGAGTGTTGGCTCTGTTTTGTAGCCGAAGCCAGGGTACTCGACGCCGTACTCGACCCGCAAGCCGCCAACATCCCACTAAGTGCGAGTGGTGCACCGCTCGTCGTTAGGGCCTTTAAGCAAATTTTGCTTGGCCCGCCGGATCTGATTTGATGGGATCCGGACCTTTCATATTTCGCATTTTTAGTCGCGGCACAATACTTGTCGTGTCAATGAAACCCTGGGTGCACAGTGGGTGAAATCGCGGTTTACTCTAAGCAAAGAGTTGTTGCGACGTGTGCCTTCTTTCTAAAACTTTGCAGAGATGACTCGCTGGGTGATTGGACGACGAACAGAAATGTTTCCTAGTATCACCGATTATCACGACTATTTAGTTGTTTCGCCTTGAGAGTCCCGCTCAGCACCCTTCGAGGCCACGATTTCGCCGATACATGTGGAACAGTCCTCTCCACAAGCTATTTCGGCAGCGCCGAGAATATCTTCCGTGGTCTAATCCGGCGTTAGATGCTAAGGCTTTCTAAGTTTTAGGAGATTACACTTTGCCCCTCTATGGGAGCGGTCTTGTCCTTAATTTGACGAAAACAAGTTAAAGGCGCAAGGCATGGGCGATCTGTTTTCATACTTTTGGACGACAGATCGACCACTTCTGGCGGACACCTGCCCGATAAGCCGTCTCATAGTTTGGTCTAATGACTACAAAAGTATCGACCTACGCCGCTTCAGGGGTATTGGAAGGTGTTGATGATGGTAACATCGTCACGACTAGGAACCTTACCAAGAAGTTTGGAGACCGAATTGCGGTCAACAAAGTAAGTCTTGCGATTCCGAGGGGTATCGCCTTTGGGTATCTGGGCCCAAATGGCGCTGGAAAGACGACTCTGATCAGAATGCTTCTTGGACTCACTAAGCCAACATCTGGAGAGATGGTCCTAAGGGGATATCCGCTTCCGTCTCAGAGAAGCGCTGCTCTTTCAAAGGTCGGAGCGATCATTGAAGAACCGCGCTTTCATCCCCATTTAACCGGGAGGGAGAACCTCGAGGTTTTCGCTTCCGCTAGGGACAAGGAATCATTCGAGAGGATCTCGGACGCATTAGAACGCGTCGGCCTTGGGGAGCGTACTAATGAGAGGGTTCGAGGGTACTCCCTCGGCATGCGCCAGCGTCTGGGGATAGCTCGGTGTCTGCTCTCGGATCCTGAGCTGTTAATTCTCGACGAGCCGATGAACGGTTTGGACCCCGGTGGGATACTGGAATTTAGGCATCTGATACGGAGTTTTGTCGACGAGGGGCGCACCGTCGTTATCTCATCCCATCTCTTGGATGAGATAGAGAAGACTTGCGACGCAGTAGCGATCGTCGATAGTGGGCAAGTCGTCAAACAGGGAAATCTGTCCGAGCTCACCGGCATTTCGACTGGGACGGCACTTTTTGAAGTGAATTCGAGTGACCTTGCGGAGCCGATCGTCGCTGGATCGAGGCTAATCCTTGGATTCACCAAGGTTTCCGACACGAAGCTTAGGGTACAGCTTGCAAAGGGGATCGCCACCTCACAGATTACCAAGGCTTTAGTAGATGCAGGAATAGCCGTGGAGTCGATACTCAATGAAACTACCAACTTAGAAGATGAATTCTTGGCCATTACAAATAAGAGTGGAGTCCAACTATGACCACGATCGATTATGGGTGGCTCGTTCGGTCGATGAGCAAGGCCGAACTGACCAAGCTGAAGAAAAGGCGTGGACTTTTCTGGACTACCCTGCTATTGAGTTTTGGGTCGGTAGTTATCTACTATGCGGTACTCGAGATTATGCACCTCATCGCTCCGGCAACCCACGGCGTGGCCGGAGGTGTTCTCAATCTCTCCCGGGCGATAAACATTGAAACCCTCATCGGCGGTACGGCCGCAATTCTTGTTGGGGCTAATGCTGGAGCGGGAGATTCTAATGGGGTATTTAGGGATCTAGTCGCCACGGGTAGGTCCCGGGTAGGTCTCTTTTTCGCCCGGATTTCTGGAGCGATCGGAATGTTCTGGCCGATGTTCTTTGCGGCATTCTTGACGATGGCACTGGTAAGTACGACCCTTGCAGGCAGTGGCGTGGACTCGGCACCGAGTTTGGGAACACTTGCACACTATGGGGCGATAGCCTTACTATCCACAACCTTTGAACTGCTGCTGGCGCTGGGGCTTGCATCTTTTACCGTTTCGAAGTCCGCGACGATCGCCGTCTTGATGGCATGGGAATTCATAGTCCAACAGCTTCTTTTGCTAATAACATGGTTTGGAGTCTTCAGAGAGATTCTCCCGCTGTCCTCAATCGGACGGCTCTCGCCCAAGGCTCACGGCCCGCTGCGCTTCGTTCCCGGGGAAAGTGTATTTGTCGCAGTTGCCGTTCTTGTCGTATGGACTGCGTTAGCGCTCTGGCTAGGCGCCTTCAAGACGAAACGCATGGATGCATAGGGCTGCATGGGAGTTCACCTGATTTAGGATCTGAGTAAGCCATGACCTACAGCCTTGACCATTTTCTAAGCGCCGACGGATTGGCTGTTCGTCGGCGCTTGTCTGCTCGCTACTTTGATCCTGCGCTAGTGCTAGGTTTATCAGTGATACACCTCGTTACAGGGGTGTCGATAGTGCTTTTTGTTAGTCGAGACCATGGACACTATCTATTGACTTTGCTTGGATCTGCGGCACTTATACTCGGCGATCTGTCGCTGACAAAGAGACGTTCACGGCCTACATTTGTGCTCGCTTGCACCCTCGGGGCGTTCTTTCTTGCCGAGGTAATAAAGGGATTCTCGGTGCCGATATTTGACGCACCTATCGCTTTAATAGTGGCAATCTACTCATATGCACTACTGTCTTCGCCTCAGAGGCTGCTGAAAACGGCTCTGTTGGTATGGTTCGGTGTGATTGTGGCAATGTCTATGGGTACGCCCTTTTCCTGGGGAAGCCTCTTCGGCATCATCGCAATTGCGACACTGGTTGTCGGCGTGGGCTCAACCACGGGCCTATATGCCGGGATTCGCCGCGAGTATGTTGCTCAACTGCTAGAGAGAACCCAAACCCTAGCAAGGGAAAGAAACCTGCTGGCCGATAAGGCGGTTGCCGAGGAACGGGTACGTATTGCCAGGGAGCTTCACGATATCGTATCTCACCACATTGCTCTCATGGTTATAGAAGCCAACGCAGCGAGGGCTACCTTGACCAGCCAGCCAGCCAAGAGCGCCGAGATGATCGATCAGGTCGCCAATTCCGGCCGAAGTGCATTGAATGAGATGCGTCGAATGCTCGGAGTTTTGAGAACCGCTGACCTTGATACCGCTCCACTTGGTCCATCCCCGGGAATCGACGAGATCAGGGGTCTTGTCCATAGAACCGAGGAGGCTGGGATATCGATCGAATACGTGTTAGAAGGAGATTCATCTTCCCTGACCGAACAGGTTCAACTGTCCTGCTACCGCATCGTACAGGAGGCTTTGACCAATGTCATCAAATACGCACCCTCATCGCATACTTCGGTAAAGGTGGTGATTTCTCCAACCGAGATAGAGCTGGATGTGCTGGACGACGGCCCGGGTGAGGCATCGAAGATGCGTACAGGTCACGGGATAGTGGGTATGCGGGAGAGGGTAGCCATCTTTGGTGGAAATCTTGTAGCGGGAAACAGAATTGCTGGCGGTTTTGAGGTCAGAGCCTCAATCCCAGTAAGGGGACAAGGACAGTCTTGATAACAGTACTCATTGCCGACGACCAGCCGATGATTCGTTCGGGATTTAGATTGATCCTCGAGGCCCAAGGTGACATTGATGTAGTCGCAGAGGCAAATGACGGTTTGCAGGCGGTAGACCTAGCCGAGCGGCTAAAGCCCGATGTGGTCTTGATGGATATAAGGATGCCCCAGATGGACGGGATCGAAGCGACGAGGCAGATCAACTCTGCGAAGGTTCTGATCCTCACAACCTTCGACCTTGACGAATACGTGGTTTCGGCTCTGGCAGCTGGTGCAAGCGGGTTTCTGCTTAAAGATTCGACCGCAGCAGAGTTAGTCGGAGCGGTAAGGTCGATAGCGAAGGGAGACGCTGCACTTTCCCCTTCGGTCACCAAGACAATTTTGGACCTCGTTCGAGAAAGACCAGCCTTTAGATATGAGCCGCCAGCGGAGGTAGAAGATCTCAGTTCGCGAGAGCTCGAAGTACTAAAGTGCCTGGCCCAAGGGTGGTCGAACCAAGAGATTGGCGAGCACCTCTACCTTTCCGAAGCAACGGTGAAGACCTACATCTCTCGGATACTGTTCAAGCTAAAGCTGCGAGATCGAGTGCAGGCTGTAGTTTATGCGTTTAGATATGGCCTCTATGACGACTGAAATAGTCCGGCATGCATTTGAGCGTCACGCAGCCGTGACGCTTTCGGTATTGCTGTAATTTATTAGCGAAGTTCCCGAGCAAAATGATCGTTATCTTCTGAGGATTTCAAAGGCTGTCCGGCAGAAGTTCGGGGGAAGTTTCGGAGTTGCGCAGGATAGCCTTCTTAACATCCTCATTTTTTGCTGAGGTCGCTCAGAGCAGACCAGATATTTTGCCTTCGGCTGACTATCCCGAAGGACTTTGCACAAGTCTTGGCTGAAATTACTCACAGACGGCTTGGGTGCATAGAGGCAGTTCAAGAAGCTGGTTGTTTTGTAACTCTAACTTCGGCAGGTGAGCTTTGTGAGCGGCAAAGATTCGAAGTTGCTTTGAGGGTCGGAGCTTATCCATTCGAAGCGGCCAAAGCTTACCGCGGGTGCACCAACTACGTAGTTTTTTGATCCGGCAATTTTAGCCTTGGGGAGACACCAGCTTTTTGAGCGGGGCATCAGTATCATCCACTTCGACCCATATGATAAGAGCGACCCATTTGGCAAAAGATAAAGGGGCTGGGGTAGTCCAGAAGGAGCCGTGCCGGCACCTGGTTGCTGGGGGAGTGATACATAACTCCATGTCACGCCGTTGTCGTAAGTTATTCTCAGTGGGTAGTTCGATTCACCCGCAATTAGCAGCGCAGATTTTGGCCCAAGCGGGACCATCTCGGCAAAGTTGCAGCTGTTTATAGAGTAGGGCCAAAGTGGCTTTTTCCAACTTAAACCTTGGTTCAATGAGTAGATGAGGTTTGTCGGCATCCCGTTCATCGCGCAGTTACCGGGCGTTGTGGGTTCTATTTTCACACACGGTCCAGATATTGGGCAACTAGGGGTCGAAGTCGTCCAGGTCTGGCCACCATTAGCCGTAGCTTCCATCGTCCCGATTAATGAGTTGGGAACGCTGAAGTAGGCTTCAATATCAGGTCCTCTAGATTGAAATGCTGAAAAGTCGATCGGACTAAGGCCGGGAGGTATTGGCACGGTTTTCCAGGTGAACCCTAAGTTGGTTGAATAGAGCGGGTCTAGATAGAACGGTGGGCCCGGCTGGTTTAACGGGGTAACGAGGAATGCGCCAAAGAGGCTTTTAGAGAAGCCAGCTTCGAGGGCGATCTGGTAACAATTTGTCGGTTGGTATGATAATGGTGAAAGCCGTTGGGATTCGATCACTCCTGCGACCCCAACGAGCGGGGCTTTCGACCAGTTCTTGGCTCGATTTGTTGAGATAAATAGGCCAGATTGGGAACAGTAAGCGGTCAGGTTGGGACTGTCCGAAGTGCTAACTATGGTGCTTTGGTCAGCTACAGCTTTAGAGTTTTGCTCGGAAACAGAGTTCAATTGGCTCCAACTGGTCCCCCTCTCTACCACCAAAGTCGTCTTGGCAAGTATCGTCTCGGTGGCGCTGGGTTTAGCGAAGGTGGAAACCGTTGGTATCTGGCCCGATCTTTTTCCGATGAAACTTGCCAAATTTGGAGGGAAGGGATTAGTGCCGATTATCTCATCGACGGGAGCGAACCCGGTAATTTTTACAACTTCACCTGGTAGAGCGCCCTTTGGGCTTGCGGTCAACTTCGAGCAACCAGTATTACACAGAACTGGGCGTTTCACCCTCAGGTAGATGCTGACTTCCCCTTGAGCCGGGCCGTATGCACAGCCCCTGGCATAATAGGAGAGACAGGTCAGGGAGACTTTGTAGGTTCCCGAGACTAGCGAATGGGTTCCGCTACCTTGCACCCATGGAGCAGCAGGCGCAATGACCAAAAAGCTGAACTGTCCCCTGCCTAGCTGCGAGACCGGGACAGCGTCCTCATGGAGGCCCGCCGAGCACCCTCCCCAACAGACGTTGGCGTGCCGGGGAAGGTGTCCACCCGGTGTTGAGCCGATGTAAGAGCCAAAAATCGTGATTGATTGACCCGGATTGACCGATATTTTTGGTTTTTTCAACATGACCTTAGGCTGAGATAAGCCAGCGGAGTTAATGGATGATTTGAAATTTGGACCGCTCTCAATGGCTAGAGTAAGTGGTCCGGGGTTCGCAGCTGGTATCCGATAGCAGCCAGCGATAACTCCAGTAGTTGACTGGGTTATCTGTGGGTTGTTAGACGGACATTGTATCTCGGTCTTGGTAGGGTTAGTAACTGCTGCATGATAGTTGCAGATACGTGCTATAATATACTGTAGATGGGTACATTACTCGGCATAGGAGAGACAGCAGCGGCGCTTGGAGTGTCCA
>JAKAPB010000098.1 GCA_021823045.1 Actinomycetes bacterium
TAGTCGACAGATGGGTCGACATGAGGTGCCAGAGAGTAATCCTCGCTGGCAGAAGCTTCTCCGTAATGGAGCAAGTCCAGTCTCAGCTGCAGTCTCATTCTGCTGCCAAGGTAGAGATCGTGTACATGGACATGGCGGATCATGAGTCGCTCGCCCCATTGACCTCTGAAGTATTCGAAAGGTATCCGGACATAGATATGGCCGTGCTAGCCGCTGGCCAACTCGGAGAGCAGGCTCAAGATGAGCGTGATCCGAAACGCGTCGAGGAAATGTTTGACGTCAATGCAACTGGACCGGCAATCTTCCTTACAGCATGTGCATCCGAATTCAGGAAGAAAGGGGCCGGTACGATCGTCGTACTCTCCTCGGTCGCTGGAGAGAAGGTCAGACTATCGAATTACTTATACGGTGCATCGAAAGCCGCCACGGATTCATTCAGCCTGGCACTGGCGGATGCCCTAAAAGGCACCGGAGTCAATGTGCTCGTAGTACGCCCTGGATTCGTTTCCACCAAAATGACCCAGCACCTTCCCAAAGCCCCTCTAGCAACGACCAAGGAAAGGGTAGCGAACGACATCATCGAAGCTCTAGCAAAAAAGAAGAACTTAATATGGTCGCCCAAGGAGATGCGCTGGGTGATGCTCGTCTACAAACATATCCCTAGATCGATTGCCAGAAGAATACCGTTCTGACCGAAAGTTCAGCGACTACCAGCTACCGCCACTTTAGAGCGGCGGTAGCTCATACCCACTATCCCACCGATGTAATGCCAGCCGCTGACGGAGGCGGGTTGGAAATTGTTGTAAGATCGCCCATTGCCGTTGCGTCACCGAACGGATAAACCTTTCCGCTATAAGTCAGAACGTAGTAACCGTTGTTATCGGGAGAAGGAGCGAGCGCTGTCGCCGTTGTCGTCACCTTAAGCCCGGGTAGCGAACCATAGTATGAGGCGTCGCCGAAGTCAAAGACTCCGCCGTCGGCCGCAATCAGTCGATACCCGCCTCCATCACCGGATGCCACCATTCCAATAATCGGCTTATTGAGGGCTATGTTGCCCGTGGAGCCGTAGAACTTGGCATCCCCGAAGGAGAACACTCCGCCGTCGGAGGCCACTAGCCAATAGCCCTTGCCGTCAGGCGTGGCGGCCATACCCACGATCGGCTTATTGAGTACCATGTTGCCGGTGGAGCCGTAGAACTGGGCATCCCCGAAGGAGAACACTCCGCCGTCGGAGGCCACTAGCCAATAGCCCTTTCCGTCAGGAGTGACGGCCATACCCACGATCGGCTTATTGAGCTTAATTGAGGCAGTTGACCCAAGGTTAGCCGCGTCACCAAATGGGTAAACGTCACCATATCCGTCAATGAGCCAATAGCCCTTGCCGTCAGGCGTGGAATGTAGCGACGTAATTGGAGATCGAAGCGCCGTAGCGGAGACCGAACCGTAATTTACTGCCGACCCGAATGCATATACGCCACCCGACGGCGAAGTAATCCAATAACCAGGAGGAGGAGGCGGTTGGGTCGTGGTCGTTGTAGGTGAATTGAGTCCGGTACCTTGCAAGGAAATCGGCCCAGTAATCTCAAACCAGTCCGAATTCAGTCCGAGGTAGCTAGCAAACTGTGCTCCGGTGACCGTCACAGAACCCGCCGAGCCATCCACCGTCATCTGCTCGACCCGGCCACCCATATCTCCAAGTCCATTTCTGGACAGTATCGTTATCCCAGTCAGGGGGCCGATCTGTGGGAAAGCAGCTTGAATGCTGGATTCCGATACCTGAGTTGTCCAATCATGGTTTGGATTGCACGCCCCCGGAATGCAGATCCCATCATAGGTATCTACAACACCGGGAAATGCACCATTTTCTGTATACCCACCGGTTGATGACGAATACTGTGTCTCGACAACCGTCGATCCGTTTACAACAACCTGTCCGGCAGTCGAAGCTACCGCTTGATCTGCAATTGCATAAAGTGGATAGAGTGGGGAGTTCGGATTATGCATTCCAAGATAGACTTGGCAATAGGTGTTATCGCATATATCCGCGTACCCGAACCGATTAAGTGTGCTCACCGCATATGACCGGACCATAACCGCCTGGGCCTCTAGAGCCTGAAATCCCCAGGGTTGGCCCTGGGGTCCCGGAGCCCCGAGTTGTCCCCAAGATGCTGGCATCTCCGAAGCAACGACGCCTTTGGCATAGCTTTCTAGAGGCAGTACATTGACCAGTCTTTGACTCCCAGAGACGTCCGCCGCCTGCACGAGTCCTCTAACGACTTCCGTTCCAGAAGATAGGCACAAATTCAGCGCTTGAGAGTAGGTTTCTTGGTCTATTGCACTCGCAGTATTACCTACCGATGGAATGACAGTAGCCTGGGCTTCCGGTACCGTCGCAACCAGCTGTAGCTGCGCCTGGGCACCACAGGCAGCGGGCGCAGTCGACTGTAGAATATTCCAATTGCTCCCAGCTATGTCCATCTGCACCATATCGCCAGCTGGCACAGGATGTCCAGCTACCGTGTATGGAGCAGAAGAAGACACCGTAATATTCGATCCATCGTTCCCAGTAATTACGACCCTGATCATCTGATCCGAAGTAGTGCCAACAGTAGTACCTGAAAAGTAGTGGGCAAGGATCTGCTGATAAGTTTGCTGACCCTCGACTGCGTAGCCGAGAGCTCCGTACTGTCCTGCTCCGTATCCATGTCCCCAACCATGACCCGTAAAAGTGAGATAGGTATCCGCGCTTGCCATTGCGTTTCCAGATATCAATAACCACCCAATAGCGGTCATTGCCACGGCAACCAAGCTAAAAAGAACTCCCAGACCGCCTTTTTTTGCACTGCGGATCCGATGGTTGGGTGTCCTCAATATCAATGGCCTCACTTGAAACTCCGTTCGCTAGCCAATCGAGCAGCGAGTGCCGAAAATTAAGCTTTCCCGGTCGCTTAGCATTTCCGAGGATCATCCCCGGCAAATGGTTCTATCGGTACCTTCCGGCATGATCTTAAATCACAAGCACTCGTGTAATTTCAACCAGCTCACGCCATGATATTCACTCATACCATAGCAAGGATTACCGCAATGTGCTTCCTTTGGGAAATTAACCATGGCGGGGTTATTTACGACGTCGCAACTCTAGCTACCCTATTCACATTCCCTCTAGGATTGTTCAGCAGATGGCGACACCTAGGAAGAAGCAGTGACAAAAGACCCCAAAGACCAACTAGCCGAGCCGAGAAAAGGTAAGTCCGAGCTCGAAAATCGACAAGATAAGGTCGATTCCGGTTCAATTTCGCCAAACGATCAACCCGATAAGTTTGAACCGGTATCTGCTGCATCCGAAAAGGGTAGCGACAAGTCGATAGGCTCTTCACAAGGATCGATACAAGAAAAGATTGCCCAAGAGGTCGAACGCAAACGAAGGGAGGGTGCATTCTCTCCTTCCTTTGAGCGGCGACTCAGAGATAGTTTTGAAAGACTAATACCACAGGGGGGTGGCACGTCGAGGGAGGACTTTTGGTCGCTCTTCCGCTCTACCGATCGGGCGGCCTTTATGGACATCGACGTACCTGTAGCTTCGAACACTCCAGGGGTTTCAAAAGTCAAAAAGATAATTCGCTCGCTTACCGCTTGGTATCTGAACTATCTCCTGCAACAGATAACGAACTTCACGGCGAATCTAATGCAGCTTATTGCGGCTCTAGATCTCCGGATAAAATCTCTGGAAGACAGAATCCCCCCTCAAAATGAGTCAATCAGCCGATCGGTCGCCATTCCGGTCAGCGAGAAGACGGCTGAGTTTGTTTCCAACCTGCTAGCCGACTCACCAGGACGAGTGATAGTTACTGGCTGTGCTGCCTCTGGCATTTTGTCCCATCTTGCGAAGAGTGGAGCGGACGTCTACGGCGTCGACACTGACGAGAAGGTCCTGGACCAGTTACAGCAAAGCGGATTGGACGTTAGGCTTTCGTCCACCCTGGAAGAGCTCGAGAACGTAAGAGATGGATCTCTTCGCGGAGTTCTACTTCAGGGTAGCTTCGAGCTCGAGAGCCTAAGCACGATTAGAAGAATACTCCGATCTGCTGCCGAGGCAATTGAAGTTGGAGGCAAAATAGTGCTGATTACTCATCCTCCAGATTTAAAGCTGGGCGACAAAGAGTCCAAAATTGCCATCGACCTCGCTCCGGGCCACTTAATGCACACAGAAACTTGGGAAGAACTGCTTAGGTGCGTGACGCCAAACCTTTCGAGCAGGGCCGAGCAAGACACGAAAACTTTCAGCGAATGTGTCATCGTCGCCAAAAAGGTGAACAACCAACAGGGATCTGCTGGCTAGACCATGGAAATTCATCAGTTCGTACCATCGTTTGCTCCGAGGGATGCAATAGGACAGCATGCACTGGCATTAAGGGACCTCCTGAGAGAACTCGGCGCAAACTCGGAGATTTTCGCCGACGAGATAAAGCCCGGCCTGGAAACTCAAGCGCGACCGTATTCAAAGTTTCATCCACTGCCGAGCAAAAATCGCTGGCTCATCTATCAGGGTTCCACATTGTCTCCCATGGCACATAAACTATCCGAACGGCGAGAACCATTAATCGTCAACTATCACAACATAACACCACCTCAGCTAGTCCAAAGTTGGGACTTTGGCGCGTCGGTGGCCACTTCTATCGCCCTAGACCAGATGGGGAAACTCTCGTCTATGGCCCAAGGGGCCATCGCTGTATCGAGGTACAATGCCCGCGATCTGGTTGAACTCGGGTTCAAAGATCCGGTCGTCGCCTCACCCTTCATCCCCCATCGAAACGTATTAAAAAGGATAGACAAGGACGCCCCTAGGGGGGCTCTCTGGCTGTTCGTCGGCAGGATCTTCCCTAATAAGGCGCAGCACGATCTAATAGCTGCATTAGCCGCGTACAGAAAGATCTTTGATAAAGACGCGAGACTGGTTTTGATCGGAAAACGAACCTCCGAACGCTACGCCCTTGCTCTCGAGTCCTACGCCGACACGCTCATGGTCGGCGATTCAGTATTGCAGAGCGGTTCCGTTTCTGACGACGAACTGGCCGGCTATTACCATAAAGCCGACCTTTTTGTCTCGGCATCTGAACACGAGGGATTCTGCTTCCCTATCGTCGAAGCCATGCGCCACCGCCTGCCGGTCCTAGCTTACGCTTCAAGTGCCATTCCTGAAACAGTAGGAAACGGAGGAATCCTACTCAACAACAAGTCGCCGGTTGAATTCGCATCGGCTGCATGGCTAATGCTCAACGATTCAAAAATACGTGCGAATTGCTTCGCAGGTGCAGAAGATCAGCTCAATAGTTATAGCTATCAAACCGCAAAATTGCAAAATTTGCGCGCCTTAGCCAATTTCATACCGCCACTGAAAAAGGAACTCTGAGGTGAAGGCGCTACATCAATTTGTTCCATCACTTTTAAATTCTGACGCCATCGGATCTCACGTGCTCGAGATAAAAAAGACACTCGACGCTTTTGGAATCCAGAATGAAATCTTTGTCAGCTCAGAAAAAGATGATCATGTGGGAATCGCACACCCATTTTCTAAATACCCCAAGATGCGAAATGACGGAGACATCCTGCTATACCACGTCGCAGGAGCTTCTGCTATGGCCGACTTTCTATCGTCGCGCAAAGAGATAATCTGGATCGACTACCACAACATTACCCCGTCGGCATTCTTTGATGGCTGGGATGATCGAACCAGCGCTAGCCAACATATTGGTCGAATACAGCTGGAAAGACTCTCAGAAATTGCCCAGCTCGCCCTGGCTGACTCCCAATTTAATGAATCAGAACTGATTGACCTTGGATTTTCGACGACAAGGGTCCTGCCAATTCTTTTCAATCCGGCCAACTTCCAAGACGCGGCCATCGACCCAACAAATCTACGCGAAGAAAAGCAGAGGTGGCTTTTTGTCGGACGCATTACTCCGGGCAAAGCACAGCACAATCTCATCAGATCATTCGCTGCCTACAGAGAGCTATACAATCCCCATTGCGAGCTTTATCTTGTCGGCAAGCCAGCAACCCCTAGGTATTTTGACTCCCTTTCCGCGATGGTTGATAACCTAGGCCTAAATGATGCCGTTTTTCTAACTAAAGGAGTGAGCGCGCAAGAGTTGTCCATTTACTATCAAACGGCCGACATATTTGTGTCACTATCCGAGCACGAAGGCTTTTGCGTTCCGCTCCTCGAAGCTATGCACTACGAACTACCAATCTTGGCGCTGGCTTCTTCGGCCGTGCCGGAGACCTTGGCAGATGCAGGAGTGCTCATCGAAAGCGCAGACCCTCTCCGAGTTGCGACGGCGGTTGACCTTGTTCTCCGGGATCAGGGGCTCGTTGAGGATCTACGCCGTCGAGCAAAAGATCGATTAGCCCAGCTATCTCTTGAAAACGCTAGGACCGCCCTGAGAAACCTTCTAAACAGCTATGGTCTAGTCGACGGAGAACGGTCATGAGTCAACAGCTTGAAGTGCAAGGAGATAGCACTCGGATAGAAAACCGCCAAAAAATAAGCTTTGTAACTCCGCGCTTCGGCAGTGACATTAACGGCGGAGCCGAATTTGGCGCAAGAATGATAGCAGAGCGCCTGGTGAAGCGTGGCTTTACTGTTGAAGCGCTGACTACTGTGGCCGGAGACATTGCTAGGTGGGAACCAAAATACGACGAGGGTCTGACCGTCGAAAATGGCGTGAAGGTCAGTCGCTTTGCTGTCGACCAGGGGCGCTCGAGGGACTTTGCGGCATTCTCCAGAAAAGTTGAGTTTTCCGCCAAGTCGGCAACTAGAGAAGAGGCACTCGAATACATCCGCCTCCAAGGACCAGTTTCCGCGGGGCTCCTAGAGGCGATTCCGGAGGCCGATGCTGACTTCATCGCTTTCTATCCGTACCTCTATCACCCAGTCGTCCACTCGATG
>JAKAPB010000099.1 GCA_021823045.1 Actinomycetes bacterium
CAACGAACCTCCCCAAAGCAGTACTTCAATGAGGTCAAGGGCGAGCTAAAAAAGGTCGACTGGGCCTCGAAGAAGGAAGTCAGGAATTACTCGGCCGTCGTGCTGATAACGCTTACCTTTGCCGTAACGCTTATATTTTTGCTCAATGTCCTCTTCTCGCGTCTAGTGATATTCCTTTTCAAATGATCGGTTGAACAATAAGGTGTCAGAATTTACAGACGAATTTGAGGTTGCTGCGGACGGTTCTCTTATCGAGGACGAGTTCACTGTGGGAGTTGTCGATGAGGACACACTCCTGAATGAGGGAGCCGAGGACGAAGAGGTCGAGTTTGAGCTGCTAGAAAGCCCATACGACCGAAGCGGTGATTGGTATGTCATTCACTCCTACGCGGGATACGAAAATAAGGTTAGATCGAACCTCCAGGCCAGGATTGCATCAATGGGCATGGAGGAGAGGATCTTCGAGGTGGAGATTCCAGTGGAAGACGTGACTGAGTTTAAAAATGGTAAGAAGGTCACGTCCCAAAAGAAGGTCTTTCCAGGCTACATTATGGTCCGCTGCTATATGGATGACGATGTCTGGCAGGTGGTTCGAAACACCCCGGGCGTCACCGGATTTGTGGGATTGGGGTCAAAGCCGACTTCGCTGTCTCGGCGAGAGGTCGAATCTATGCTTCAGTTCCAGACGGTTGCTCATGAGGCGATGCGAAGGCTCAAGCCCAAGGTTGACTTTGAGATCGGCGAGACAGTTAGGGTGAAAGAAGGCCCGCTCGCCGACTTCTCCGGTGAGATTTCGGAGATAAATGAAGACCAGATGAAGTTGAAGGTGCTCTTCAATATCTTTGGTCGTGAGACCCCCGTTGAACTGGAGTTTGCCCAGGTTTCAAAGCTCTAGTGAATTTGTGGCCGGGCTCAAGGGCCCAGTCTCATAGTGGAAGTTGTCCAGTCGATAGTAAGTTGAGGATGTATCAAAGATGGCAAAGCGTACCGTAACTGCGGTTGTGAAGATCAACCTTCCGGCGGGTTCGGCTACTCCGGCCCCGCCGGTAGGAACCGCCCTTGGACCGCACGGAATTCAGACGATGGAGTTCGTGAAGCAGTACAATGCTGCAACCGAGAGCCAAAAGGGGCAGATAATCCCCGTAGAAGTGACTATATTTAACGACCGCTCCTTCAGTTTTGTACTGAAGACCCCACCGACCCCGGTTCTGGTTCGCCAGGCCGCCGGAGTTCCGAAGGGATCGGCCACGAATCGTAAGGTCCAGGTTGGGACGATTACGAGGGCGCAGGTTGAGGAGATCGCAAGGACCAAGATGCCGGACTTAAACGCATATGACATCGAGGCCGCTATCAAACAAGTGATAGGGACCGCTGAGTCTATGGGTATTGCTCTGGCGGACTAACAGCCCTGAGGGGCAGTATTGGGAGATCACAATGGCAACGCTAACCAAAAGGCAGAAGGCTACGGCGCAAGTCTTCGATAAGACAAAGCTTCATGCCCCGATCGAGGCTATATCCATAGTAAAAAAGACCTCCACTGCTAAGTTTGACGAGACCGTTGAACTTGCAGTAAGGTTAGGAGTCGATCCCAGGAAGGCGGATCAGATTGTTAGGGGTACTGTTTCCCTTCCATCTGGCACCGGAAGAGAAGTGAGGGTTGCGGTCTTCGCTGCGGGCGAGGCCGCCCAAGAAGCTAAGGATGCGGGAGCTGACGTTGTCGGCGCCGATGATTTAGTCAATCGGGTCCAATCGGAAGGTTTTTTAGAATTTGACGTCGCTATTGCGACTCCTGACATGATGGCGCAGGTCGGAAAGCTTGGTAGGGTGCTTGGTCCTAGGGGTCTAATGCCAAATCCCAAGACCGGAACGGTTACGACCGATGTCGCTAAGGCGGTTACGGAGTTCAAAGGCGGACGGGTCGAGTATCGTACTGACAAGGTCGGCATCATCCATCTTCCAATTGGCAAGGCGTCCTTTGGCGCCGACAAACTGGCCGAGAACTTTAGGGCAGCCTTAGAAGAGCTTCAGAGAGCGAAGCCAGCCTCGGCCAAGGGTAAGTACCTAAGGACAATTGCACTGTCGTCTTCCCAAGGGCCCGCAGTCAAGATTGATACCAATCGGGTCAGAATTTTCGACGAGGAGATTCAAGCGGCGGCCAACGCCTAAAAAGGCAACTATATTCGTTCAGGTAGCTGAATTAACTTTCGATTCGCTCAAGAGGTCCGGTGCCGTAAGGCTTAAAGGTCGCTGACCGCCTGATGAGGCGATCTCTACGGGTCGGCAGAGAGAGCAGCTCGATTGTGTACCCGAGGAGAGATATGGACAATCCACGGCCGGAGAAGGTCGCGATCGTCGAAGAGTTGAAGGACAGGTTTAAGTCTGCCCAAGCAGTGCTGGTAACCGAGTACCGAGGCCTAAGGGTCACGGACCTTGAGGAGATCAGACGTAAGCTCAGAGACACCGGCGGCGAATACAAAGTGTTCAAGAACACTTTGGTTAGAATAGCCGCAGATCAAAGTGGACTATCTGAGTTGGAGCAACTGCTTGTTGGTCCAACTGGTTTGACGTTTGTTTCTGGAGACGTCGCTGAGGTCGCAAAGAGCCTTAGAGACCTTTCAAAGGCAAAGCCCGCCTTGGTTATAAAAGGCGGAGTCCTCGCTGGCAAGCCCATCGGCGCCCAGGCCGCGCTCGCTTTAGCAGACCTTCCTTCCAGGGATGCTCTGCTAAGCCAGATCGCTGGCGTAATGGCCGCACCGATGAGAGATTTTGCTGGTCTGTTGAAAGCCCTTCCGCAGAACTTCGCTTATGCCCTTTCGGCATTGGTGGAGAAGAAGAGTCAAGACGAAGCGGCCTAAGCCCAAGTGTACTAAAAAGCTTTCGACCGTCGCTAAGGATGGTCGGAGATCGTAAAGGAGATCCTTATGGCAACAAAAGAAGAAGTACTCGATTCAATAGCAAATATGACCGTTCTTGAGCTTTCAGAACTCCTCAAAGAGTTTGAAGAGCGTTTTGGTGTAACCGCAGCGGCACCGGTAGCCGTAGCGGCTGCGCCAGCTGGCGGTGGTTCGGGGGCTGATGTAGCTGCACCCGAAGAGCAGGATGAATTCGACGTCGTGCTGATTTCAGCGGGTGAGAAGAAGATCCAGGTCATCAAGGAGGTCAGGACCCTCACGAACCTCGGACTCAAAGAGGCGAAGGACCTGGTCGATGGTGCCCCCAAGCCAGTACTTGAGAAGGTATCAAAGGAAGACGCCGAGAAGGCAAAGGGCCTCCTGGAAGGCGCCGGCGCTACCGTCGAACTCAAGTAGTTAGTTTTTTATTTGTTGCCCGGGTGCCTCAATTGGCGTCCGGGCTCATCATTTTTTTGGTTTGATGCTACGATAGACGCCAAGAAGGATTATTTTCTGGATACCAAGGGGAATCTTTGGTGTCTTTTTGGTCACCTTCTCGTCAGATTGGTGTATATTTAAAAGAGTCGTGCGCGGTGTTCCCTTTTTCAGGCTGTCTTCGCCGTATTTCCGCGCCCTCAGACAGGTAATCAGACCAAGTATTTCATCGATTTGTTACTAGCGCGCCTTCCTATAGGAGATGTCAGTTGAACTCTCGTATTCAGTCACCCGAGAGATTCTCTTTCGCTAACCTAGCTGAGGTCATGCCTCTGCCTGACCTTATTGCGATACAGAGAGAGTCTTTCGATTGGTTCTTAGAGCACGGATTGGCCGAAACCTTCCGTGATATCTCGCCGATCGAAGACTTCGGCGGTCAGTTGCGGCTCGAATTGGATTTCGACCCAAATGATCAAGACCTCAAGCCCCTTCCAAAATATAGCGAAGAGGAATGCAGGGAGAAGGATCTTACCTACTCAATTCCGATCTTCGTCAAGGCGACCTTTTCTAACCGGGTGACCGGTGAGATTAAGGAGCAGACAGTCTTTATGGGCGACTTCCCGATGATGACCGAGAAGGGCACTTTCATCATCAACGGAACCGAGAGGGTAGTTGTTTCCCAGTTGGTCCGCTCTCCTGGGGTACTGTTCCAAGCTGGTAGGGACGGCAAGACCGTTTTGACCGCGACTATCCACCCCTACCGAGGCGAGTGGATCGAGTTTGATGTCGAGAGAAAGCCTGGAAGGGACATTAACGTAGGTGCCAGGGTCGCTAGAAAGAGGCGGTTAAGTCTCTTTACCGTCGTTAGGGCGCTTGGTTACGATCAGGTAGATGTTATAGATCGCCTGGTGAACCATTTTGACTACCTCGGGGCACAGTGGGAAAAGGAGCGCTCCGATGGCCTTACTCAAGATGGGGCGTTGGTTGAAATCTTCCGGAAGGCACGCCCTGGCGAGCCTCCAACCCTCGACGCAGCGAGAAACTACTTTGAAAACGCCTTTTTCTCCTCAAAGCGTTACGATCTCACCAAGGTTGGTCGGTATAAGTTAGCTCGTAAGCTCGGCCCAGAAATAACCAAGATGTCGGAGATCCTAGGCATAGATCTCGAGCATCCCGGGGAACATGAGACCGTGCTTCACCGCAATGAGATTCTCACCACAGCGACATACATGCTGCATTTAGCGGATAACGCGCCTGGGTATCGGATGGACGATCAAGACCACTTCGCAAACAGGAGGGTTCGTAGCGTCGGCGAATTGATCCAAAACCAGTTGAGGTTAGGACTTTCTAGACTCGAGAGATTAGTTCGCGAGCGGATGACGACTCAGGATGTCGAGGCAATTACGCCTCAGACCTTGATTAATATCCGTCCAGTGGTCGCCGCGATTCGCGAGTTCTTCGGTACTTCGCAACTTTCGCAGTTCATGGATCAGAACAATCCTTTGTCAGGCTTGGCCCATAAGCGCAGGCTTTCGGCACTAGGACCGGGGGGCCTTTCCAGGGAGCGAGCTGGATTCGAGGTGCGAGATGTTCACACTTCGCACTATGGAAGAATGTGTCCGATCGAGACTCCTGAAGGTCCGAACATCGGTCTCATCGGAGCCTTGGCTACCTACGCAAAGGTAAATGACTTTGGCTTCATCGAGACGCCTTATCGAAAGGTAGTTGGTGGGAAGGTCACAGATGAGATTGTCTACCTGGCGGCCGATGAGGAAGAGGAATACGTCATCGCTCAGGCGAATGCCAAGATCGGTCCAGATGGGAGCTTCACAGAGGATCGCGTACTAGCGCGTAGGTCTCCTCTTGGAGCCGGTGTCAGGGTCGAGGGAAATACGACGACCTACGGACTCACTTCTGAAGTTGATTTTGTACCACCTTCAGAGATCGACATGATGGACGTGTCCCCGAAGCAGATCGTTTCGGTTTCGACATCACTTATCCCATTCGTCGAGCATGACGACGCAAACAGGGCCTTGATGGGTGCGAACATGCAGAAGCAGGCGGTTCCGCTGGTTGTGCCAGAAGCTCCATATATCGGCACCGGAGTTGAGGCGAGAGCGGCAAGGGACGCGGGAGACGTGCTTTTGGCCGAAGGGTCTGGCGTAGTCTCTGACGTTTCTGGCGAAGTCATAACTGTCGAATATGATCCAGGACAGACCAATAGGCTGGGTGTACCGCTAGGCCGCAAGCTGCATCGGCTTTTGAAGTTTCGCCGCTCCAATCAGAACACTTGTATGAACCAGAAGATTCTGGTCGAAGTGGGCCAAAGGGTAGAGAAAGGTGATGTCCTTGCGGATGGTCCTTCTACTCACAACGGTGAGCTCGCCCTTGGCAAGAACCTTCTCGTTGCCTTCATGCCTTGGGAAGGCTACAACTACGAGGACGCAATAATCCTCTCAGAGCGATTGGTTAAAGACGACGTTCTCACTTCGATTCATATCGAGGAATATGAGATCGACGCGAGGGACACCAAACTTGGTGCAGAGGAAATTACGAGGGATATCCCGAATCTATCTGACGAGGTGACAGCTGACCTAGATGAGCGGGGGATCATCCGGATTGGAGCCGAAGTCGGCCCGGGAGACATTCTGGTTGGCAAGGTTACGCCAAAGGGCGAGACCGAGCTAACTCCAGAAGAGCGTCTACTAAGGGCCATATTTGGTGAAAAGTCTCGCGAGGTGCGAGATACGTCGCTCAAAGTTCCGCACGGGGAATCAGGTAAAGTTATCGACGTCAGAGTATCGACTAGAGACGATACATCTGAGCTCCCTCCCGGTGTAAATCAGCTTGTCAGAGTGTATGTTGCCCAGAGGCGTAAGATTACCGAAGGGGACAAGCTAGCTGGTAGGCACGGAAACAAGGGTGTAATTTCCAAGATTCTTCCGGTTGAAGATATGCCCTATTTTGCTAACGGTATGCCGGTAGACATCATCCTGAGCCCGCTAGGCGTTCCGAGCCGAATGAACGTCGGGCAGGTCCTGGAAAGCCACCTCGGCTACGCCGCTAGGTGGGGCTGGTCCGGTAATGAACTGGCGAAACAGCCGATCAGCGGAACCGAGACAAAAACACGTCCGAGGACTGAGCCTTCCACTTGGATCGCAACTCCAGTTTTTGACGGTGCTCACTGGGACGAAGAAGACAAAGCTGGTATCAAGCCGACAATTCAGCAGATATTTGAGGATTTAAACCCAGAATCGGATGAAAGCGGCCGTTTGATCGGAATCGACGGGAAGGCGGAGCTGTATAACGGCCGAACCGGAGAGAGGTACGACAACAGGATTTCGGTTGGATATGTCTACATCCTTAAACTCGCCCACTTGGTCGATGACAAGATCCATGCGCGTTCGACCGGACCATACTCGATGATCACTCAGCAGCCCCTCGGTGGTAAGGCGCAGTTTGGTGGTCAGCGCTTTGGGGAGATGGAAGTGTGGGCTCTAGAAGCATATGGGGCCGCATATGCACTCCAGGAGCTGCTAACAATCAAGTCCGATGACGTCTTGGGACGTGTCAAGGTCTACGAGTCGATTGTCAAGGGAGAAAAT
>JAKAPB010000100.1 GCA_021823045.1 Actinomycetes bacterium
CGTAAAATGCTGCGTCGCCGAAGGAGAAGATTCCACCGTCAGAAGCAACGAGCCAGTAACCCTTTCCATCTGGGGTTGAGGCCATCCCGACGATCGGCTTGTTCAGAGTCATCGCGGAAAGTGAGCCATAGCTAGCAGTATTGAAACCGTAGACACTGCCGTCTCGGCCCACCAGGAAGTAACCGCCACTGGTCGTCGAAGAGGCTAGAGAATAGCTCGGGGAATAACTCGGGACCCCGGTAGTTCTGGTCGTGGAAAAGGCGCCAAGAACCGCAACGGCTAAGGCTAAACCAAGCAGAAAACGCAGTCGTTTCTTGTCTAGGAGAAATCCACGAATCCCTAGCTGCAATCGCATTCTCCCAATTTCTGTGCCGAGCACATACCCTGCCGATGATGATATCTATTACGGAATATTTCCACAATCGACACTACCCGGCGATCCTTAAAGATATCCAGCCACGCTTATTGGCGTGGCTGGATAGTAATTAAATCGATTGACCAAAGAAGCTCGGCTCAGCATCTCCAGGCCAGATGGAGATGACCGGCCTGGAGAATACTGTGTCTTACATGTAGGTTGAGATTGGTCTCACTGACTTGCCAGCAGCCGATTTGAACTGGCTTTAGTGGAGGTGTCTTTCATCCGGTCCGTTGTAGTAGCTAAGTGGCCGGATAAGTGAGTTAGTCGAGTTCTGCTCCATAACGTGCGCAGTCCACCCGGTGACACGAGCTGCGACGAAGATTGGCGTGAAGGTCGGAGTATCGAATCCCATAAGGTGATAAGCCGGTCCACTCGGGTAGTCGAGGTTAGGCTTGATCCCGTTTCTCGCCGCCATCGCCGCCTCTAGCTGCGCGTAGAGCTCGGCGATGTCCCATCTGTCGTAGTACTTGACGAGGGCATCCAAAGAAGCCTTCATGATCGGCACACGGGAGTCGCCGTTTTTGTATACCCTGTGGCCAAACCCCATTATCTTGGCCTTCTTACCGAGCGCCGAATCGAGCCATGCGATGACGTTATCGGCAGAACCGATCTCGTCGAAAGTATGCATAACCGCTTCATTAGCTCCGCCATGTAATGGGCCCTTTAGCGCCCCAATCGCTGCGACCACCGCAGAATATATGTCCGACAGGGTCGAAGTAACCACCCTGGCGGTGAAGGTCGAGGCGTTGAAGGAGTGCTCCGCATAGAGGATCATCGACGTTCTAAAAGCGTCCACTACCACTTTGTCTGGGACCTCTCCAAAGGTGGTGTACAAGAAGTTCTCGTCGTAGCTGAGATCGTCTCGTGGTTCAATGAGCTCCAAGGAGCGCCTGCGACGCTGGTCGTAAGCGACGACCGCCGGAAGCTTAGCAAAAAGCGAAATCGCCTTCTCTAGGTTTGCCGCCTTGGAGTTGTCATTAGCCCGCGGATCGAGCGCACCGATCAGGCTCGTAGCGCTTCGAAGGACATCCATCGGGTGCGCACTCAGAGGAATGGCATCGATTACCTTCTTGACCTCGGGATCGAGGGTCCGCTGAGAACGCTCGGATTCCGTCAGGGCACTTAGCTGCGCCGCATCGGGAAGCTCCCCATACCACAACAGATAGGCGACCTCTTCAAAGGAGCACCTGGCCGATAGCTCCTGGACTGGATAGCCCCGATATAAAAGGGAGTTAGTGTCGGTGCTCACCTTGGAGATCGAGGTGTAGTCGACGACTACGTTGGCGAGACCTTTATGGATCTCTGGTTCTGAAATTACGGAAGTCAATTTGTCCCCTCTTGTTATATTTCTACCGATTGATATTGAAGTTGAAAATGGATGAATCGAAGCTGTTATAGGACTGATACTCGAGGAGTTCGTAGAGATCGATCCGATGCTGCATCTCCCCGAGCATGCTTTCGAGGGTGCCCTTTTCGATCAAGACATCGAGGGCCCTGTCGGCGATACCCATTGCGAGCCTCAATAGCGAGACCGGATAGATGACGATGTTGACACCCACCCCTTCGAGCTGCTCGTTGGTGAAGAGGTCGCTCTTGCCGAACTCGGTCATGTTGGCTAATATCGGTACGTCGACTGCCTTTCTCATCGCTTCAAACTCCGAAAGATCACGCATCGCTTCGGGGAAGATAGCGTCCGCTCCAGCGTCGACCAATGCTTTGGCCCTGTCGGTTGCCGTCTTCAATCCGTCGATCGCACGTACGTCGGTTCTGGCCATGATCAATAGATCACCGTGTCGCCGGGCATCGACCGCTGCCTTTATCCGCTTCTGGGCCTCGTCCAAGGAGACGACCGACTTTCCGTCTAGGTGACCGCAGCGTTTTGGGTTTATCTGATCTTCTATGTGGATCGCAGATACACCTGCGTCTTCGAGGGTCTGAACCGTCCTCGCTACGTTCATCGGCTCACCAAAACCGGTATCGGCGTCGACTAAAACTGGAAGGTCGGTAACCCGGGCGATCTGGGCGGATCGAGAGGCGACTTCGCTCAGTGTCGTCAGGCCGATATCAGGTAGGCCTAGGTCGGCACTGAGGACCGCTCCAGAGATGTAAACACCTTCGAAGCCCTTGTTCTGGATCATCTTGGCGACCAGTGGATTGAAGGCGCCCGGGAAGCGAAGGAGCCCCCCGCTACGAAGTGCCTCTCTCAGATTGGCCCTCTTCTTATCTGGAGTAGTCTTTGCGTAGAGCATTAGAAGAGACCCTTTGGATAAGAAACACTGGCCAAGAGGCCGGGCTTGGCGACGATCGTCAATTCGCTGAGTTGGTTTGGCTTCAATTCGGCGGTGTTCTCAGCGACCGAAATGAATCGCTCGATCTCCTTTGGCTCGAGCACACCTTCGGCTAGCGTTCTGAACTTCCTTATGTAATCAGCCCGAGCAAAGGGTCTCGCTCCGAGGGGATGGGCGTCTGCAACTGCGATCTCCTCCACCACCTTCGAACCGTCGGCCAGGGTGATTTCGACCCTTCCACCGAAGGCCTTCTCCAACGGATCTAACGAGTGATACCGCTTGGTCCAGATCGGATCCTCTTGGGTCGTGATCTTCTGCCAAAGCTCCACAGTGTCCGGCCGATTAGCCCTAGCCCGGGAGTATGAGTCGACGTGATGCCAGCTCCCGTCCTGAAGAGCGACTGCGAAGATGTACGGGATCGAATGGTCAAGTGTCTCGCGGCTCGCAGATGGATCGTACTTCTGTGGATCATTAGCGCCCGAACCGATCACATAGTGGGTATGGTGCGAAGAGAAGATCACAATCTTCGAGATCCTCTTCGGATCACAAAGCTCGGGCCGTTCGTTATGGAGTTTACGAGCGAGGTCGATCCAAGCCTGCGCTTGATATTCTGCGGAGTGCTCCTTGGTGTAGCTATCCAGGATCGCCCTCTTCTCCTCGCCGGGAGCCGGTAGCGATACCTGATACGACGCATCCGGACCACTCAACATCCAAGCGATCACGCCGTCCTCTCCCTCATAGATCGGGGTAGGGGAAGTTTCCCCCCTCATCGCCCGATCGACCGATTCGATCGCTACCTTGGAGGCAAAGGCCGGAGCGTAGGCCTTCCAGCTCGAAATCTCTCCCTTTCGCGACTGCCTCGTTGCGGTGGTGGTGTGCAGCGCCTGACCGATCGCCTGAAAAATAGTCTCGGTATCGAGATTCAACAAGGTCCCTATTCCGGCGGCTGCGCTCGGCCCAAGATGAGCGACATGGTCGATTCGATGCTCGTGGAGTGAGATCGCCTTTGCAAGGTCAATCTGTATCTCGTAACCGGTCGCTATCCCTCGCAACAGGTCATAGCCACTCCTTGCGGTGTGCTGTGCGACGGCGAGAATCGGGGGGATGTTGTCACCAGGGTGCGAATACTCCGCCGAGAGAAAAGTGTCGTGGTAATCGAGCTCTCTGACCGCTACAGCATTCGCCCACGCCGCCCACTCCGGAGAAAATCTCTTGTCGGCACTCTCACCTACGACTGTAGATCCTGGACTGTATGGATGTGCAAGGGCCTGGGACCTCGCCGCTACCACGGGTCGCCTGAGCAAACTCGCCGCAGCCACCGATGCGTTGTCGATAATCCGGTTGATCACCGCCTCGATCACCTGCTCATTGAGTTCGACCGGATCAGTTGCCACCTCGGCAATCTTCCAAGCCAACTGGTCCTTCTTGGACAAGTTCTCTTCACTCTTATGTGTTCTAACTTCTAAGTTCTGTGTCATTGCTATTCCTTTTGATCTCACGTCGTTTACAGAGCCACTAAGCGGGCTGTGATTGAGGGTCTTGCTGGTATCCGTCTTCACCCTGAGCAAGAGATAGCGCATAGCGCAAGCTCTTGTATAGATGGATGTGGGTGGCGTGGGCTGCGAGTTCGCTGTCCCCATCCGCAATCGCCCCCACTATCACGAGGTGCTCTGAAGCAGATTCCACTAAACGAAAAGGGTTGTCCTGGGCTAGTCGTCTAAGTCTGGAAAGGTGTATCCGCAAGTTACGGAGCGCCCCGAGCAGGTATTGATTGCCAAGCGATTGGTCTATCGCCTCGTCAAAGCGTCTAACGAGGTCGTAGTAGCTTTGGCGTCCGGACTCGTCGAGCAACCTAGCCGAAGCCATTTCGACGAATTCGACCTTAAGCGCCAAGAAAAGCTTTGGGTCCCTATTCTTCGCAGCGAGCCTCGCCGCCTGCTGTTCGAGTGCCTGTCTAAGCTCAAAAAGTTCCTCCACATTCTTGGCGGAAAGGGCGGTTACCACTAGTCCACGACCGAGGTCGTTGGTCACCAGACCATCGGCGGCAAGTCTCCCGAGCGCTTCGCGAAGTGGCGTTCGAGAGACGCCGAGTCTGAGTGCTTGCTCGACTTCGCCGAGGACGGTACCCGGGGCGAGTGTCCAGTCGAGGATCTCGTCACGCAAAATTTCGTATGCTTTTTCACTGGCTTTTTTGGCCATCTTGCGCCCCCTTCGAAACCATTGTATACGCAGCTTCCATTTTTTCGCCAATTTCAGTGATATATTTGGCTATTTACCTATGTTCTGTATACATAAGCACCACAATACCACTTTTCCACGGGCTTTCTGTACACATAGGATGTTCAGAACATTCGAAATACTGTGTGACTCAGTATCACCGGCAATCGAAGGAGACCTCCACGAACCTCAGCATTATCGCTTTATTTTGGTCGATCGCCCTTGATGCTTCGCTCCAAAGTGTCCACCGTTTCCACACCGCCATTCGAGCGATAGCTACGGTAGAGCCTTTGGCTAAAAGTCTCAAAAACGGTTAGCCCGGCGCTAGTCCATATCGTTTAGCGGTTGATAACCGGCACAGCGCTTGATCAGTGCTATACGAATCAGACCGTCCGCCAAGCAAGAGCGCGACGAATAAATCCGGGACTACAGAAGCCAAAATCCTTAGACACCTATGGAAAAGTCGGTCGTTGCTTCCACCTTTATCCGTCGTCCTCAGCGATATCTAAACCTCGACGACTACAGTTCATAGCTATCTGGAATGCTCGTCGCACCAGCGTCAGTCGTGGCCGCCACAAGCTAAATGGGAGAGTCGCGATCCGAGCGGAATCTATCAACGGTCTCGGTCAGTGATTCGAACACCGGGTCTAGCATCTCTAGTTAGCACACCCAGAGAAACGGAAGGTCGGTCTTGAGATACTTCAAGAATTCCTTATTAGCAGCGTCTTGTATGGTACTCTTGGCCGCCTGCGGGTCGGCGTCAACCGCTCCAGCGACTACTACGACCTCTTCAACTACGACCTCTACGACATCTACGACCACAACGTCGACGACGACAACCCTCTACTCATCTAACTGCACCTCGTCCGAAATCGCCGCTACACTCGGCTTGAAGGAAGCCGCAGTGGGGTCGGTTGCCCTACCGATTGCGATAAAGAACACCTCTGGCCAAAGCTGCACCATCTCCGGCTACCCCGGACTACAACTCGTTGCGGCCTCGGGCAAGATCCCAACTGTCGTCGCCCAGTCATCGAGTGTGAGTGTTCCATCGGAACCGGTCACTTCGATAACGATTGCGCCTAAAGCGTCGGCCTACTTCATACTCGGCTTTTCCGACTCAACTGGCTATTCGGGAGAAACCTGCCCTACTTCGAGTTCTATCCAGATAACCCTTCCAGGGGACTCCCACGCTATTACGGTAGCAGAAAGTATCGCCCCCTATGGAGGGACTACTCAGAACCTGCAGTGTGGTCTGATCCATGTGACCCCGATTCTAGCCAGCCTCCCCGCTGGCTATCAGATCTAAGTTCTGTGGTCAGCTAATCGGCGACGACAAGCCCAATGATCGACCATCACCCGAGTCGACAAGTGTCTTGGCCCAAAGCGGAGTCGCTATCGTCGGATCGAGCCGAACTGAACCGATCCGACGTCGACCCAACTTTCTATAGGAAGTTTGCTAAAAGCGCCTTTAGGGCCTGGTAATCAGCAGCGCTAAGCGATCGCTCCTGAGTTTTGACGTTAGCCACGAGCTGGGCTTTTGATGTAGCACCTGCGATGACCGACGAGACCTGCTCTTCAAAAAGGAGGTAGCCGAAAGCAAGGTCCAGCAGGGAAAGTCCCCTCTCGGATGCAAATCGATCCAAACTCTCTACCAGGTCGAAATTAGCAGATTCAAGCTGCTCGGGCTTGTTTGCGAGCCGAGTTCCGGCGGGGGGAGCTTCATTTCGCTTGAACTTCCCGGTCAACAGCCCCGCCGCCAGGGGATAATAGGGCAAGATCCCGACACCGAACTCTCGAGCCGCAGGGATCAACTCCCTTTCGGCCTCCCTCTGGATCAGCGAATACTCGTTCTGGGCGGAGATGAATCTAGCTACGCCTAACGAACGGGCGACATAATCGGCCTGTGCAATCTGCCAGCTTGAAAAGTTAGAAGACCCAATATACAAAACCTTGCCCTGTTTGACTAGGTCGTCGAGTGCG
>JAKAPB010000101.1 GCA_021823045.1 Actinomycetes bacterium
GCGAAGCTACTTCCATCTCCTTCGAAGGGAACAAAAATCGGATCGTATCCAAATCCATCATTTCCAGTTACTTGGTCAAGCAACCAACCTTCTACCTCACCTCTGAATGTTCGGAAACTTTGGTCGGGCATCAAATATGTTGCCACACAGACAAATTTCGCCGAACGGTTCGAAACTCCCTCAAGTTCACCAAGGAGTTTCCGAACGTTGTCCTCGTCGCTAGCATTCTCTCCGGCATAACGTGCTGAGTGAACCCCCGGCGAGCCATCTAGGGCATCTACTTCCAAGCCGGAATCGTCGGAAATTGCCGGTTGGCTAGTCGCTAATGAAATGGCTCTTGCCTTTTTGATCGAATTCTCTTCAAAACTGTCACCATCTTCGACTACTTCAGGAACCCAGCTTGGTCGCGGTGCCAGCTCAATTCCTGGCAAGAGTCTCTTTATCTCTTCGACCTTGTAGGCATTGGAGGTGGCCAGAAAGATCACCTCTTGATCTGCCTTTTAGAAGGCGGCACCTTAAGCACTTTGTCCTGTGCAATCTGCAGCTCACCAATGGCCGATTCCGCCAGCCTGATCATGTCTACTAGTTGGCCTTTTGAGAATGCTGCGCCTTCCGCCGTTCCCTGCACCTCGACAAATCGACCGGCGTCATCCATGACTATGTTCATGTCGACCTCAGCAGAAGAGTCTTCGGAGTAGTCGAGATCGACCAGCACTTCCTCTCCGACCACACCCACGGACACCGCAGCGCAACTGCGAGTAATCGGATTTGACTTGATTTGTCTGACCTCCGTCAGCCTTGTCAAAGCGTCTGACAAAGCTACAAATGCTCCGGTGATGGAGGCGGTCCTCGTACCCCCGTCTGCCTGGAGGACATCACAATCCACATTCAATTGGATCTCCCCCAACAATCCCAGGTCGACACATGACCTCAAGGAGCGCCCAATCAATCGCTGAATCTCCTGGGTCCTCCCCGACTGCTTGCCCTTGACAGCTTCCCGTGGAATCCTCTCCGGTGAAGCGCCAGGGAGCATCGAATACTCAGCGGTAACCCAACCCTTACCGGTCCCCCTCAGCCAAGGGGGTGGTCGATCCTCAATTGAAACGGTGCAGAGAACTTTAGTTCTACCTACAGAAATGAGCGTAGAACCGAGTGCCATTTCCGTATAGTCCCGCACTATCTCGATCGGCCTTATCTGATCCGGCAAACGTCCATCAAATCTCATGATCCATTCCGTCCTTTTCCAAAGTTTCTCGTCAGTTCCGACGTTTCCACTTGTCCAACACTCTCAATCCTGCGCCCAAGCAAGCTAGCGGCGAGTCTACCGAAGGTTGCAGAGTCGCCACTTGAGATAAATACTTCTGAAGGCATCTTTGTCGCGTCCTTCGCCGCCAGTCCATTTCCTTCCAGCATGTGACGGACCTCGAAAGCCGTCTCTTCCGAAGATGACACCAAAATGACATCTCTGCCCATCACGTCTTGAATAGTCCTTGCCAAGAATGGATAATGTGTACAACCGAGCAAAAGGGTATCAACTTTTGCCATCAAAATAGGCTCCAACAGCCTTCGGGCTAGCACTCGAGCGGATTCCGTCTCTGCCTCACCCGATTCAACTAGCTCAACAAAACCGGGGCAGGCTTGACAGGTCAAGTCGACATTCGGGGCGACCTCTGAGAAGCTGCGCTGGTATGCGCCTGAACCGACAGTCCCTACCGTTGCTATCAAGCCAACCCTCGAGGACCCGGATACAACCGACGCCGCCCTGACACCGGCTTCAATAACTCCAACCACCGGCACGGTTAGTTCTGACCTAAGGATCCCTAAGGCAGCAGCTGAAGCAGTGTTGCACGCCACCACGACCATCTTTACGCCATACACTTCAACCAGATAAGACGCTATTTGCTGGGCAAACGCTGCGACATCTTCTTGTGGTTTCGAACCATAGGGATAGCGAGCAGTATCGCCAAAGTAAACGCTGGACTCCAAAGGGAGCAGGTCCCTTACCGCCGCTAAAATGCTGAGTCCACCAAGGCCTGAGTCAAAAAATCCAATCGGTCTGCTATCCATTGCGAAAGAGCCTAGGGCTTGAAACATCTTCACCTAACTAATCAGTTCATCTCGTCGAAGAAGCTAAACCGCCAGCCGAGTGGCCTGCCAGGGCCACCACGAGTTACCCGATCGATTGGTTTCTTAAAATCACTCTACGAGCCGACCACCTCCTAAAGCTTACGAAAACCACCATCAACCCAGGTGAAAGATGGCGCCTACTAGCACTCCATCGGGCTAAACCCTGGTCGCCATCTAAGTCCAATCGGCATGCGCAAACGAGTTCTGGCGAGTTCAACCGCAGTTTGAATCAGCGATGCCGGAGGAAAAGGTAGACCGGGTGACTTGACCTACAGCAGTTGGCGGTGGACGAGACTTTCCACTACAACGATCGTCATACCAGTTGGAAATTGGGCTAGACTGTTATACAAATACTTATAAATAGGTCTTGAACAGGAGGATCTAGTTGTTCTAGCTTTGCGGCCAAAGGGCTTGTAGACGTCTAAGAGATAGATCAAAGGTTTTACAGATGAGTGAAAATCGGTTCGAAGGCAGACGCCAATCCATTGGATCGGCGGCCAGCAAGAGGTCTGTGCATTTCGACCAAGCCAAGTACCGCCTCCTGAAAGCCGCGACGGAATATTTACTGAGCGTTGGATTGGCCAATTGGAGTTACCGGGGGTGCGCTCGTGAATTAGGAGTCTCGAGCAACACCCTCAACTACTACTTCAGGTCGAAGGACTTTCTGCTGGTAGAAATCCTAGAGACAGTTCGAATTAGAGACTTGCCACTGCTAGATGAATTCAAAAATGCCCCCATTGACACGTTCGAGGAACTCTCCTTAGCCTTTTGGGACGTCATGTCTGACGGCAAGCAGTTTCCGCTAGGAATGGCACAATTCGAACTCTACACACTTGCGATGAGAGAGCCTGAAAAATATTCAAGTCTGCTCAACTCAGAACAACTATGGATCGATGGGATAGCGTCCATCTTAAGGAGGGCGAATTACCCAGCCGATGAGGTATCCCATACCGCGAAAATGTTCCTTTGGGCATATCGGGGGCTTTACCTAAGTCTGCTGGTTTCGGACCATTCCCAAGAATCTATGGATCAAACCCGCTTCGCATTCAAAGAGTTGGTCGGTCTGGTCGTCGGACGGTTCTCGGATAATTCATAACATCAAATAATTGGCAGCGAGCTAGGCCAACTCGACCAGCGCTAAATGGGCATTAGGGGTTTCACCGATTCAGCGCCTTCTTCCCACGGTCGAGAAAAAACATCGGACTATTGGTGTTGAAAAAAATACCTCTTCGCCAAATAACTTTCACCACCCTTCAAGGGGCATTACACTTTTTTACCTTCTCTGAAGGACCACAATCGAGCTCGCATTATGGACGGTGAGTTCAGGATCAAAGTTGGCACTAGTGTGATTCGTAAGGCAACATTCGGGGAGTAACGTAGCTTCGGTCGAGTTCTGATATGGAAGCTGCCCCAAGAAGCGTCATTGCATATTCGATCTCTATTCGCACTTCTATGAGATAAGCGGCCACCCCGAGTGCACCTCCAGATGCAAATGCCCAAGCCGCATTTCGGCCAATTCCTACTGAACCCGCTCCCATGCAAAGTGCCTTAACTACGTCGGCGCCATTCGAAATGCCTCCATCTACAGAAACCCTAAGCGGATCAAAATTATCCCAAAATCCCCACAAGGCGTTGGCGGTTACAATCGTGTCATCTAGTTGTCGCCCACCGTGGTTCGAAATCACCACCCCGTCGGCTCCGTTTGCAATTGCTACAGCGAGGTCGGCCTGGCTTATAACCCCCTTGGTTGCAACTGGGAGGTCAACCTTGTCTTTGAGGAGTTTCGTGGCCCCGAGTCCGATAGTAGGGTCCTGATTGAGTGCATTGTCCCGACTTTTGGGCTGAAATGGGATGTCATCGGCGCCAATGGAATGGGATTGTCGGCCCTGCGCAACGAGTCGGTCATAAAGCTTGTCAGCATACCCTTCGGGCGGGACAAAACCCATCTTCAAGTCCGAAAGGCGCATTCCAAGAACCGGAGTATCTACGGTAAGAACCAGGAGCGAGAAACCGCTCGACTTCGCTTCTTGAGCAAGTTGAAGAGTTACGTCCCGCTCGGCCATAAAGTAGACTTGGAAAAAAAGTTTCGAGCTCTTCGGTGATTCCTTATCCTTCTCCCAAAAATGCTCGAGCATGTATTTGTGGAATCCACCCAACTCTCCAAACAACCTCTTCTGTTCGGCTGGATCCGCCGCGACCTCAGCCACTTCGTTGATTGGAGTAGTCGTTCGTGACGAAAGGCAGTATGGAACGTTCACTAAATTAGCCGCTAGCGCGAACTGAGACTCAGCCCCACTATTCAAAAGGGACTGAAAAGCCATGGGCGCCACATAAATGGGGGCAGCCAGGTCAACGGTGCAGAACTGCGAACGGCTTGAGACCATCTTCCGCTCGACCGGTATTCGAGGAATAAAATCGTATTTCGACCATGAATCCCTAGATCTCGCTAAGGTCCGCTCTTTTGTGGCGCCGGATCGATAGTAGTTAAAACTCGTCGGCTCTAGTATGGCCCTCGCTTGATCCTCAAGGTCGCGATAGAGCCAGTTAAATAGTTCATTCGCCATAACCATGAATCTACACCTGAATCCAGCTTCAACTTAGCTTCGGGCCCCTAGAAGTAGATAGTCGACTTCGCCTTTTCGGCCACTTCATCCACGTCGGCGGTCCAAGCTTGTGTCGATAGATATTTCCACCCACCATCACAAACGACCGTAACAATTACACCCTCGTCGATCGTCGAAGCACACCTCGCGGCCCCAGCCATAATTGCACCCGAGGAGATTCCGGCAAATACTCCGACCTCGACCAATCGCCTCGTCCAAACGATCGACTCCTTAGGACCGATGACAATCTTCCGATCTAGAAGTTCTGCCCCGTGGTTATCGATGAAAACGGGAGGTATATATCCGTCATCCAAGCTCCGGAGCCCGTCTACCATCTCACCCGAAGGAGGTTCAATAGCCCACAATTGTATCTGTGGGTTCTGCTCCTTTAGAAATCTCCCGACACCCATTAATGTTCCCGCCGTCCCTAGACCCGCGACAAAGTGCGTAATTTCCGGGACATCGCGAAAGATCTCCGGCCCTGTTGATTGGTAATGAGCCATCGGATTGGCCGGATTGGCATACTGGTAGAGAAAGACCCAACTGGAATTCTCTGAAGCAAGTTTCCTGGCTAATCGAACTGCGCCGTTTGACCCTTCGCTTCCAGGAGACTCGATGATCTCGGCCCCCCAAATCTGAAGCAGCTGTTTCCGCTCGATGGAAACATTTGATGGCAATACAATCTTCAGTCGATACCCCTTCAGCTTGCACACCAGAGCAAGCCCGATTCCGGTATTTCCCGAAGATGGCTCTATAAGAATCTGCCCGGGCACCCCAGGCTTTAGAATTCCATCCCGTTCAGCCTCTTCGATCATTTTCAACGCAATTCGATCTTTGATCGACCCGCCAGGATTTTGCCCCTCCAGTTTGGCGTAAATCCTCGCCCTAGGATTTGGACTTAGGCTAGACACATCAACCATTGGAGTATCGCCGACGAGTTCCAAAATGGACGAATAGAGCACGCTAGTACGTCCCGCCAGCCACAGCCGGAAGGATAGATATCCGATCGTCAGTCCCCACTTTTGTCTCTAGCTTTTCCAAATACCGTACATCATCGTCATTCAGGTAGACATTTACGAACTTATGCAGCTCACCATCTTCGGTTAGAACTTGGCTTGCAAACTGCGGGTATTTCGATGAAATGGCTTCTAGGATCTCTCGGATCGACTCGCCGTTCACTTCTAACGAAGAATTGCCCCCCGCTGAGGGCCTAAGCACCGTTGGTAACCTCACCTGAGTCATCGACCCCTCCCAAAACCCGACTAATCCTATTGGCTTTTACTACTTTCAACAACAAGAGGTACCTCGGTTATCTTCCCGCCGACTATCTCATATGCTCGGACCTCTGGGATAGCCCTTTTAAAAGAGACTAGAAAGTAATGCCACGCCGGGTCGGGTAGCTGCGACACATCAGTCGGCGATGGGAATGCCTCGGAGTGCGTATGTGAGTGATAGACACCGATTATCTCAATTCCAAGCTCTTCTGCAAGGCGATCGGCAAAGAGCATCGCCTTTGGATCGATAGTGTAGATTCGTGCCGAGTTCTCGATATTTATCGCCGGCTCCACCCGGGTCACCCTGTTGAGGGTCCCGAGCAGTATCCCACAGGCTTCCAGCGGGTACTTGCGGAGACAGGATGCTACCATCTTCTCATAGGCAACTACGTCCATTGTGATCACGTTTAGCAACCTAGCCGACTAGAGGTAGAAGTGAGTAAGACAAAATCTAAGTCAAAGCCCGTCCCCGAAGGACGACCCGTTGCCCAAAACCGCAAAGCCCGCCATGACTACGAAATACTCGACACCTTCGAGGCCGGTATCGCTCTACAAGGGAGCGAAGTCAAGTCGATAAGGTCAGGCAAAGCACAGATTAGAGACGCATATGCACGAATCGAAGACGGCGAAATATGGGTTCACATGGTGCATATTCCACCTTACGAACAGGCGGTAGGCTTCGGTGCGCATAATCCCGATCGCCCGAAGAAACTTCTAATGCACAGGATGGAAATCGAAAGGCTCAAGGGTAAATCACAGCAAGGCTCGCTCAGCCTAGTTCCGCTTTCGATCTACTTCAAAGGGGGCAAGGCAAAAATGGAGTTAGCCCTCGCAAAAGGGAGAAAGACCTACGACAAGAGACACGAACTGGCGGCAAGAGAC
>JAKAPB010000102.1 GCA_021823045.1 Actinomycetes bacterium
GCCGAAAGCGAGGGGTTTGGATTTTCGACAGGTCATAACGCCGGTGGCCGCCAAGAGTTATCTCGGTCGGCTTTAACAAGCCTTCGTCGTCCCACTTACGCAAGGTCTGCTTGGACACTCCAAGCGCTGCTGCTGTCTCTCCTATGCCGAGTAATGTACCCACCTACAGTATATTATCGCACGTATCTGCAACTATCATGCAGCAGTTACTAACCCAGCAAGTCACCTCGTCACGGAATTCCGCGGTGTTTCGAACCAAGCGGGATATATATAGGTACCTGACGAATCAGACCGATCGGAATACCGAACTCATCAGCTCTCGAGGGGCGTTTTTCGTCGGCATGCAGTTTCTTGGTCGGTAAGGCGAACTCCTCTACTCGGTACTTATACAGGTGAAGCGGCTAATTTACAGTAAATTTGCTGGAAGCACGGTCGGGATGCGTTGATGCCACTTCTGCGCTTTTCGGTCCGCAGTGACGATCTTTAGCTTGCAACGGTGGCGAGGGCGCAGGAATCTAGCAGCTCCCACACAAAGACTTCTTGGTTCGATCGCTCTTGGCGGTATCGAAATGGAACTGGGCGGCTAGCTCGGAAAAGAAGACTTCGGCCTTCGACGGTCCATTTTGCTCGTCAATCGATCCCTAGAACCGGGCCAAAAATAGAGCTTAGAGACTCGACGCTGGCATGGTCAATCGACGGCATCCGGTTCACGTATCGGGCCCAAATGAGCCCGACGATCGTCACCGCAGCGGCGGATGCTCGAAGCTCCGCATCCTCTGAGTGTAGTTCTGCAATCGGTTTCACAAAGGACCCGATGACCATGTCTTTGAAATTTTCCTCCCAGCCAGGATTGGCAAATGCCATTCGGAAGAGGAAACTCATTGGAGCCATCGCTTCAGATGAATCCAGCACGGTTAACAACGTCCTAATAAGACGAGTTCCAAGGTTCGAGCGGCCCGACTCCAAGAGGGTAGGAATTATCGCTTGCGGATCGAAAGGCAATTGTTGTGAAGCTTGAAGTAACCCCTCTTTAGAGCCAAAGTAGTGGTAGACAAGGGCGGGGTCGACGCCCGCACGGGATGCAACGCCCCTGATTGTAACGGCGTCTGTACCTCCATTGAGCATCTGGTATCTCGTAGCGTTGATAATCTCCTCGCGCCGGGAGAGCTGGTCCAAGACCGTTCTCTGACTAGCAGAGCCCTTCTTTTTTGACGACGTCTTTTGCGTCAGGACAGAGACGCCTTTGTTCCCTAGATCAACCATCCGTGTGCCCCAGAATATCCGTAAGGGCGACATGAGAATGCCGCCTCCGATGTCTCTCATGATCGGTCTGTGCGACAGACATCTGAAGCAGAACTTTTGCTGCCATACGAAGCAGGCCTCGTGACTTGGGGAGATGGTTTTTTCTTTTCCCATGGATTTCGCAATTAGTTACCACAGCGCACAAAGTTCTGCTTGTAATTACATAAATACAATGTTAGCTGCTCTTTTGTGGCGACGCCGAGTCGGTGGTCTGGGGGACATCGACTCATTCATGGATGCACTTTGGCTGCCGGCTTAGATTTGATCACCAAGCGTAGTTAGAGGACCCTCGACAAGAGTATTACCTCGACCAGCCCCTTCTTTTCGATTCCCGTACCATCTGGGACAACCGCTAGAGCGTTGGAGCGAGCTAGGGAGTTAAGCATGTGGGAAGATTGCCCATCGTTCAATTGGCATTGAAGTTTGCCGTTCTGGTCGAACCTTACCGTCGAGCGTAAGAAGTGGATCTTCCCATCGGGAGACCTTTTTATCCCGACCTCAACCGAAGCCTTTGTAATCGTTCTGAATGGATTAGGATTTCCCATCATCATCGCGATTGAAGGTCTGGCGAAGAGCTCAAAACTTACGAGAGCCGAAACTGGATTACCCGGTAAGCCAAAGAGTGCTTTGGATCCGATCATTCCGAAAGCGAAAGGTTTCGCTGGTTTGATCGATATCTGCATCCACCTCATCTGCTTTGAGGAGATCTCCTCAAGGACCTTCTTAGAGTAGTCGAAGTCACCTACGCTGACACCTCCCGAGGTGATAACTGCGTCGCACTCTTGACTCGCCCGAGAGAAGACCTCCTTCAGTGTGTCGTAGTCGTCTGGTATCGGACCGTAGTCAACGGGCTCTGCGCCCATTTCGGTGATCGCTGCAATGAGGCTTGGCCTATTAGAGTCCCGGATCTTACCCATGGGTAAGGGGACTTCGTCGGTAAGTTCCGAGCCCGTCGATATTACGGCTACTCTCGGCCTTTTGATCACGGGAACCATGTTTAGGCCCATTGAAGCCAGGGAGCCTAGCACGGCCGGTGTGATCTCTGTAAATGAGGAGAATACGACATCTCCGCTTTTGATGTCGCTACCTGCATTTCGGATATTCCCTCCCACGGCCGTTGACTTGAAGACCAAGACGGTATCGTTTGGTCCCTTGGAGGTGTCTTCAACCATGACGACGCTATCGGCACCCTTTGGGATCGGAGCGCCAGTCATAATCCGGACTGCAGTATTTGCTTCGACACTTTTATCGCTCGATTCTCCGGCCGCGACGGTTCCAAGTATGTGAAGTACTACCGGATTTTCTGAGGTGGCTCCTGTTAGGTCTGCGGACCTAACAGCGTAACCGTCAACCGCGGTGTTATCGAAGGGAGGGACAGACACGCTGGCTTTTAGGGGAACCGCGGTAAATAGGCTCCTCGCCTCAGACAATCCAACCGAAGTCGTTTCTAGTTGAGTGATTTGAGCAAATACATGGGCCTGCGCCTCTTCGAGAGGTATCATACCCTCAAAGCTAGCTGCTCTAAGTGCCTAGTTGTAAAGGCAGCATCGCAACCGACCATCTGAAGATTTCAAGGACTGGGATCTCAAGAATCGCTTTTTGCGAAACCCCCTGGCGGTATGGTTATGCCGAGCTGCTCGCCTGCGTCTCTCGCCATAATGTCTAGGAGAATTTCTCTAAAGGCCGGTCCTAGGTCCTGACGCTTCAGAGCCAATTCAACGGTCGCCCTTAGGTAATCGAGCTTGGAACCGATGTCGTATCGTCCATCCTCAAAGATCACGCCGTAGATAGCTTGCTGCTCCGAGAGTTGAGCTATTGCATCGGTTAGTTGGATCTCTCCGTTACGGCCGGGGCTCGTCGTATCGAGGCAGTTGAAGATTTCAGAAGTGAAGACGTACCTTCCCATGACCGCCAGGTCGGAGGGAGCCTCCTCGAGGGTCGGTTTCTCTACGATTTTGGTAATCCTGACGATTCCCTCGGCGACCTCGTCGTATCCGACTGCGCCGTAGGAAGAGATCTCGTCCCTTGCGACCCGTTTTAGTGCAATGACCGATCTGCCATGATGGTAGAAAGTGGAGAGCATCCGCTCGAGGAGGTTCGACGATTCCTCCATGATGTCGTCGGCGAGCATCACCACAAATGGCTCTTCGCTTACGTGCGCCCTAGCGGCTAGAACCGCATGACCTAAGCCCAATGGCGCACCTTGTCGCACATAGTGGATGGAGGACAAGTTTGAGATGGTCCTTATTAGCTCCAACTCGTTGAGCTTGCCCGCCGACTCTAGGTAGTACTCGAGTTCGAAGGATCTGTCGAAGTGATCCTCTAGGGTCCTTTTGCCTCGGCCCGTTATCAGCAGGATATCGTCTAGACCAGCGCCTATTGCTTCTTCGATGATGTACTGTATGGCCGGTTTATCGACAATTGGAAGCATCTCTTTCGGCTGGGCCTTGGTGGCGGGAAGGAATCTAGTTCCTAGTCCGGCTGCTGGTATCACTACCTTGTTGATCTTCAACATAGAAACCAATGCTAGACGATCTCTTCTAGATGGACCTTTTTGGCTCCAAGGGTGAAAAGAATACATTTTCCCGTTTTGGGACGGCTTTCGTCGATCTCTGGCGTATAACTTCGAGGCGCACCGTCTAGAATTAGCACTCTAAGGGTTCAAGTGCTAACGGTGGAGGCGTGATGCCAACCTATGAGTATGCGTGTAAAGGTTGTGGCCAGCATTTGGAGGTTGTCCAGTCTTTCAAAGACGATCCGCTAACTCAATGCCCGAATTGTGGAGCTGAGCTGCGTAAAGTATTCGGGAGCATCGGGATCACCTTCAAAGGAAGTGGCTTTTACCGCAACGATTCCAGATCCTCGACTAGTTCTGCAAAGCCGGCTCAAACACCCGCCCAGGAGGGCAAGCCAAAGCAGGAGAGCAGGGCCCAGGAGAGCACTACGTCAACAACGTCAAGCGAATCCACTTCCCCGTCGCAAGCGAAGGGGTCTACCGACGCCGCCTAAGAGGCGACTATTCCCCTGGGATTTGGGTTTTGCTTACGCCCACCAGGTTCTATGACTCACCGTCAGCTGTCGATGGCAGGACGCGAGCCCTCCAAGTCCTCGGAGGGTCGCAGTAGCTGTAGTGGATATTTGTTTCTCCCATGAGGCTTGCAAGGAGGCTTTGCGCATCGTGGAAGTCTTTGAGTTTCGCAAAACTACTGGCAAGGCTCGAAGGGACGTGAGAATCTGATCCCGCCGCCATTGCGGTTCCATTCTTTTGGGCCAGATCTACCGCCTCTTTCATTAGAAGTTCGCTTTTGATCTTCGAGTTTGCTACCTCGATGATGTCAACGAAGCCTTCGACGCAAAGTAGCGAAAGCGTATCAAAGCCCATGGATGATCTGCTTTTGTCGCCGGGATGGGGAATGTAGACGAGGCCACCTTGGGAGCGAATCCTCTTTGAGGCTTCTCTTGCATCCAACGATGGCGGGATCTCCCGCTCTATGAAGAGCGCAATCATTTCCCCCTCCTTTACTCGGAACTCCTGACCTACGATTATCCGATCCCCGAAGAGGCGTTGCAACTCTCTAGCACCTCGGCAAGTTAGGTGGTCGGTTACTGCAACCTTGTCTAGGCAGGAGTGCGAGAACTCGTCGCTGAACTCTTCGAGCGTCGTGGTGGAATCGCCAGAGTACATTGTGTGCGAATGGAAATCAACGCTTATTAGTTGCTCTGCTGCTGATGAACCTCGCGCTTGCAACTATACCCCGGAGAGGTTCATCTCTTCGATCACAAGGGTTGGAGCAGCAGAAATTCCTGGGAGCCATTCAATGTCGGATCCGATTTCAATCGTCCCCATGAGCATCTTCTGGATCGTCGACGAGATCGTGGCCTCTTTGAACGGTGAAGCTAATTGGCCATTTTTGATCAGAAATCCCTCGGCGCCGACGGAGAAGTCGCCCGATATAGGGTTCACTCCGGAATGGACTCCCGAGATTGACCTGACGAAGATCCCGTCTGTTATCTCCGAGATAATCTCGTTCTGTGATTTTGTCCCGGGCCTAAGAATGAGTGCCATGGGACCCGGAGACGGCGTGGAGGAATATCCTCGAGTCGCTGAAGCAGTGGAGGCCCTCCTTTCTTTGCGGGCGGTGTAGGAGTCGTATAGGAAAGTCTGGAGCACGCCATCTTTGATCAGATGGTTCCGCCTGCATGCAAGCCCCTCTCCGTCAAACTCACTAGCTCCCCTCGCTAGCGGCTCGGTGGGATCGTCCATTAGGTCGAAGCGCCTGCTTGCTACCTCCTCGCCAAGGCGATTGCCGAATAGAGAACGTCCTTTTTGGGCTGCATCAGCGGAAAGAGATCCGCCAACGAGCGCGACAAGCGTGGCAGCTATCCTCGGATCGAAGACCGCCACCAATCGACGAGAGGTCGGCTTAGAAGCCCCAAGGAGCTCAGTTGCCCGCGTTACCACGTCTGTGGCTGCTTTGTTGAGGTCGATACCACCAAAACCCCTAGCGACGCTATATCCCCCGCCAGTCTTGGTGTCTTCGCCTTGGGTGGCCACGGCACTGGCGGAGACGTAGGCGAACGTCGCCCGGGTGTGGGATCTGATCCCTTTGGTGCTAAGTATGAAACCTTCTGATTCGACGTCTGCATAGTCCGATGACTCAATCTTGGATATTCTTGAATCGCCGAGAAGAGCCATTCTCTCCAACTCTTTGGCCAAGGCTATCTTCCGCTCTGTCGAGGCACTATGGAAATCAGCATCGACCAAGTCGAGGGGGGTTGGCGCAATTCCGTCAGGGTCGGCGAGTCCGGCAAACTCGTCCGGAGTGGCGAACTTGGCATTATCTCGTGCTGAGTCAAGTGCCTCTCTGATGGACTCCTCGTCGAAGCTACCGCAGTGGGCAAAGCCGACGCGGTTATCCATTATGACCCTTATCCCTACACCCTTCGATTCGGCTCGAGTTAGGGATTCGACCTCTTTTTCGTAGATCCGTATTTCGGTCTCAACGGAGCGACTCGCTACCACCTCGACCTCTTCGTTGGGCTTGGCGTCGTCTACGATCCTTCTTGCTAGTTCTTCGATATCAGGCATCTGCGGTTCCTCCGATCGTCATCTGCGAAACCCTCAATGTAGCCTGGCCGCACCCTACCGAGACGCTCTGACCGTCCTTACCACAGGTTCCTGGGGTCATGGAAAAGTCGTCACCGACGGCGTCTATCAATGAGAGGATCTCGGGTCCGTTTCCGATGAGGTTGGTATCCCTAAGGGGAGTGGTGATCTTCCCATTCTCGATGAGGTAGGCCTCAGAGGTACCGAAGACGAAGTCGCCGGTAGCCGTGTTTACTTGGCCTCCGCTCAATTTAGCTACATAGACACCCTTGGCGGTTGACGAGATGATATTTTCTGGGTCTTCTTGGCCGGCGATCATATAGGTGTTCGTCATCCTGACCATTGGAAGGTGTTTGTAGCTCTGTCTTCTGCCATTACCCGTCTGGGGGTGATCCGACTTATTCGATCGATTTCTGTCCCACATGTAGTCGACGAGGACCCCATCTTCGATTAGGACATTTCTATTCGCCGGATG
>JAKAPB010000103.1 GCA_021823045.1 Actinomycetes bacterium
CGGGATGGTATATGAGAAGGGCGTGTGGAGAGCCGCTACATCTACTACAACCTCTGCGACGTGCACAAAGTGTTGGCGACCTTCGAACTCTTTGAAACTAGATGCCAATTGCGGACTTGAAGTCGTCCAACTTCGAAGTGATCTCCCAGGTAAAGCCCTTTTCCATCCTCCCGAAGTGTCCATAAGCCGCAGTGCGCCGGAAAATAGGTCGCCTCAGATCGAGATCCCTAATGATTGCGGCGGGCCTAAGGTCAAATAGATTCTTTATTGCTTTTTCAATCGACTCGACGGAGACCGTCTCGGTTCCGAATGTCTCCACCATCAGCGAAACCGGATGGGCGACCCCGATAGCATAGGCGACCTGGATCTCGCATCTCTTTGCGGCGCCCGAAGCTACGACGTGTTTTGCAACCCAGCGCGCCGCATATGCGGCTGATCTATCTACTTTGGATGGGTCTTTACCCGAAAATGCCCCGCCTCCGTGCCGAGCCGCACCCCCGTAAGTGTCCACGATGATCTTTCGTCCAGTTAGTCCAGTATCGGCGTGGGGCCCACCCAGCTCGAACCGACCCGTCGGGTTTGCCAGAATGTTCAGTTGCGTTCGATCCAGATCATAGGGAATCATCGGATTTATGACCGAGTCGGTCAAATCTGGCAGTAGTAGGGTCTTGAGGTCTATCCCCGGCTGGTGCTGGGTTGATATCAGTACGGTTTCCAACCGGATCGGCCGATATCCCTCGTACTCGACGCTCACCTGTGTCTTGCCGTCGGGGCGCAGATAAGGAAGAACTCCTGCCCTTCTGACCTCAGCGAGGCGTTGCGACATTCTGTGGGCAAGCCAGATCGGCAGTGGCATCAGATCGGGTGTCTCGTCGCATGCGAAGCCAAACATCATGCCTTGATCTCCCGCACCAAGCGAAGAGAGTTCGTCCTTGGCCGACTCCACCCTCTGCTCAAATGCTGAATCCACTCCTTGGGCTATATCTGGAGACTGTTCGTCAATTGTTACAACCACCCCACAAGTATTGCCATCAAATCCGTAGCTCTCCCGGTCATAGCCGATATCACAGATGGTATTCCGTACGAGGTGAGGAATGTCCACGTAGCTGGTGGTGCTAATCTCGCCGGCTACTACTACGAGTCCCGTTGTCAGGAGGGTTTCGCACGCAACCCTGCCTTTCGGGTCGTCGGTGAGAATTGCATCCAATATGGCATCTGATATCTGATCGGCCATCTTGTCTGGATGACCCTCGGTTACAGATTCAGAGGTGAATGTATAACGACGGGACACTTAAAATCCTCCTGGCATCGACCTCGGCAGCGCCTAGCATCACCGGACTAATGCAATGAGGATAGTGGCAAATTCTAAGCCTTTGGACCGGAGCGAAGTATCTCCAAGGCCCTAGCTAAGACCACTTCCGCTACCTTTTTTTTAGAAACTAGCTCTAAATAGCTGACATCGCGAGCGCTTTCTACGATGAAAACCGAGTTAGTTTCGGTCCCAAACCCGGCACCGGGTGCGGTAACATCATTGCCGACAATTATGTCCGCGCCTTTTCGAACGAGCTTGTCCCTTGCGTAGTTTTCTGGGTCGCCCGTCTCAGCTGCGAAGCCAACGACTACCTGGCGGCGGCTCCGATTCTGCCCTAGATAAGCCAGGATGTCCTCGGTTTGGACCAGGCGGATTTCGGGAGGTCCATCGGTCTTTTTAATCTTCTCGGACCGTTGCTCTTCCACCCTGAAGTCGGCAACCGCAGCAGCCATTATCACGATGTCTGCAGTCTTCGCTAGGTCCTTCATCGCTGAGGACATTTCCGAAGCCGACTCGACTTTTACCATCGCTGCTCCGTTGGGAAATGGGAGGTTTTCAACCGTCGAAACCAAAGACACACTTGCACCGGCCATCACTGCGACCTCGGCAAACGCGTAGCCCTGCCTGCCGCTTGAACGGTTGCCAATAAACCGAACAGGGTCGATAGCTTCTCTTGTACCGCCGGCGGATACGACGACTTCAAGACCCGAAAGGTCGAGGCCACTACCCTCTTCGAGCAGACCTACCGCTCGAGCCACGATCTCCTGTGGCTCGGCCATCCTCCCAGCCCCAAAGTCTCCCCCGGCTAGCCTTCCAACTCCCGGCTCGACGACGACCACCCCAGAAGAAGCCAAAAAATCAACATTCCTCTTTACCGCCGGGTTGTCCCACATTTCGCTGTGCATAGCCGGTGCAATGAGCACTTTCGATGTCGCTGCGATCAAAACGGCAGAAACCAGGTCGTCAGATGCCCCGTTGGCAAATTTGGAGATAACATTCGCCGTCGCCGGGGCTACCAGCACGAGATCGGCTCGACGAGATAGAGTGGTATGAGGGACTGGGTCCTTCGAGTCCCACAACGAACTCTTGACCGGCTCCGAGGATAGTGCAGAAAAGGTAGTCTCGCCGACAAATCTCTTTGCCTCTTCGGTCATCACCGGTACGACATGGTAGCCAAGGTCGAAAAGGCGTCTCGCTACCTCGACAGCCTTATATGCGGCGATCCCCCCCGATATGCAGAGCACGACCGTCTTATGGGTCGATACAGATGTCTGCAATCGGTCACCTCCAAAGATTAGCTAAAAATGCCATCAGCGGACCCCTGAGGCTAGTCTGAGTGTGTCTACTCTACTTCGACTTCAGGCTGCTCGACGATTACCACCAAGGAGTCGGGTTCCAAGGTCGCTTCATCTTCCTCCTTGCGAGGAATGATCTTTCCCGCAGAAATCTCATCGAAGGCGATAGAAAGGGGCTTTGTGGAGGTCGAATCGATCTGTGGAGGCACGATCGAGCCAAGGCCTTCGCCAAGGCGCGAATAGTACGAATTGATCTGGCGCGCCCTCTTCGCGCTCAAACTGACAAGGGAGAACTTCGAACCAGCGACCTCTAGCAACTTCTCCACAGGCGGGACCATCATAGAACGGCCCAATGTATCTGCCAATTCAATCTCCTTGATAAGGGTCGTAAGACCGCTTTGGGAATCCAGCCCAGCATCAACCAGCGGTAATGATCAACGTCAGGACCCATTAATCCTAGTTGCCCTGGGCACTATAGCCGCTGAATGGCAATTTTCCTAACGCAGGGCACCAACCGCCCATAGCGCTCCTCCATTCCGACTACCGTCTGGCGGCACGTTCCCTTGATATTATTTTCGCTACAGTCAGCACGGCAGCACGGGAGTCGGCGTTCACGACAACCTCATCAGCAAGGTTGCGGGCGAGGCTAATCTCTTCCTCAGCGATTGCGAGCCTGTGAGTCACGTGATCGTCACTGTCCCCCCGAGACCGCATCCTCGAGGCAAGTTCCCCCAATGATGGGGGTTCAATAGCTATCACTAAGGAGCTGGGATAGTTCTCCTTGATGCTCTTTGCCCCCTGAAGATCTATCTCGAGAATCAGGTCGTCTTGATCAAGTGGGTCAGGAGCTGGAGTACCATAGAGATTTCCCAGATACTCTGCCCACTCAAGAAACTTTCCTTGGTCGACTGCGCGCAAAAACTCTAATCGGCTTACGAACACATATGCATCCGGTGATTCACCAACTCTGCGCGGACGGGTCGTCCACGACCTCGAAAGCTTTACTGAGTCCAACTCTCGGATGAGTCCGGCGGTTATGGTCCCTTTTCCAACCCCGCCAGGCCCACAGACTACGACAATCAGGGTTTTGCTGTGTCCCTAATGAGACGTTCTCTCTGATTGGCTCCAAGACCCTGCAGTCGTCTCGTATCGGCAATACCTACTTCCGACATAATCTTTCTGGCCTTGACCTTTCCGATTCCTGGAAGACTTTCGAGTACCGAAACGACCTTCATCTTGCCGACCAATTCGTCAGATGAGGAACGCTCCAGCAGAGACTCAAGGGTAATTGAACCCATTTTGAGCTGTTCTTTAAGCTCAGCACGTGCACGTCGTGCATGTGCTGCCTTTTCGAGAGCGGCTTGTCGCTGCTCAGGTGTTAGAGATGGAGGCAATGGCATAGTTGGAAAGATAACCGAAAATTTTGCCGATGGGTGCTTAAAATGACGGTTAATTAGCTTTTGAAGGCCAATTTCTCGAAAAAAAGCCCAATTTGAACCCATTTTGGCGTAACACATTCAAATTTCAACTACTTTGCCCGAAGCTCAGAGCGCCGTCATTACCGCTTCTAAAATAGACTCTGAGGCTAGAATCGGGTCTTTCGCCTGGGTTACCGCCCTACCAATAACCAACAGATCAGCTCCCGACCTGATTGCTTCTTCTGGAGTTGCCGCTCTGACTTGGTCGTTCCTATCTACCCCTTTTGGTCTGATCCCAGCGACAACCGCAAACATATCGGGCCTTAGCAACTTTCCCTCGGCTACGTCTTCCGTTGCGCAGACGTAGCCTTTGCAACCGCCCAACGCAGAAGCTTCGATTCTCGCTGGAACGACGTGTTTTGGGGCTCCTCCGTCCGAACTAAGCACGGTAACCCCTAGAGCCATCGGAATGGAACCGCCAATCTCTGAAGCACCCTCCATCAGCCCCTCTACCCCCGCCCTCAACATATCAGTCCCGCCAAATGCATGCATCGTCAATAGGCTCGCTCCGAGACCCCCTACGACCCTTGCACTTCGGCGAACAGTATTTGGTATGTCGTGGAGCTTCAGGTCCAAAAAGACCTTGTATCCAAGCTCACAGAGGGCACCGACGGACTCCGGACCGGTAGAGAGGTAGAGCTCTAGTCCGACCTTGACGTATTCGAAATAGTCACCTAGGTGTCTCGCCATCCTAGTGGCCATGACGAGATCGTCGTAGTCGAGCGCGAGCGCTAGGTGGCCCTTTGCTTCACTCTCTTTCATCTATCTTCCGCCTTCACATCGCTTAGAATTTCAATACCTGAAGTGATCTTCATGCCCCTTGGGGTATATCCAACTACTTCAGAGGGTCTGGATATACCTAGTCTCCCACACAATTCGACCAGTTCACCGAGAACTCGCAGTGGTGCCTTGGGGTCGGAAAATGTAGCAGTTCCGACTTGAATCGCCGAAGCGCCCGCCAACATCATCGCCAAGGCGTCCCGACCAGAGGAAATACCGCCCACGCCGATAATCACGATCTCAGGCATCCTCCGCTTTAACTCGTAGACCGCCCGAAGCGCTATTGGCCTAATCGCCGGGCCGGAGAGGCCGCCTCCGCCTCCGCCGAGATCCAGGGAGGCAGAAAATGGGTCTATGCTCATCCCCAAGACGGTATTTATCATCGTTACCCCAGAGGCCCCGGCGTCGACGGCGGCTTCGGCGACCTCGGACACCAGGTGAGTATTTGGGGAAAGCTTGGCGAAGATCGGTGCACCTATCGATCGCACCGCCTCTATCACCGCGCCAGTCGCCCGAACTGAGTGCGAAAAAATCTCCGACTTAGCCTTTAGATTGGGGCATGAGACATTGACTTCAACGGCCGCTATCCCATCTAGGTGGCCAGAGAGTAGCTCGGACGCCTCGGCGTACTCCTCGATCGTTTTGCCCCAGATACTGACAATCGTCTTTGCACCGGATTGTCTTAGCTTTGGGAGGTAATCCTTCGCCCATGCGTCTATGCCCGGTCCAGCCAAACCCACCGAATTCAGCATCGCTCCAGGTAGAGGGGCTAGCCGTGGGCCAGGGTTTCCGGGCCACGGACCCGCAGAGAGACTCTTTACGACGACTGCTCCCAGCTTTGAGAGGTCAAAAAAAGCCGATAGCTCCGCCCCGTACCCGGAGGTTCCCGCGGCTGTCATCACCGGATTATCAAGCTTTAGCGAACCTAGGTTCGTCTCTAAATCCACGCTAAGGGGGCCACCGCTTCGACTCGGAATTGTCATAGTGCCTGGTGAAAGGATTGGATTGACCGGACATCAAAAGGGGACTTTCTGCCTTCTCTGATTCCAGAAGCGGCTGCCTTCGCAGCAGCGAGGGTCGTCAGGCATGCGACGTGGTTTTTTAGCGCAGCACTCCTGATTCGATATCCGTCTGCCCTAGGCGTATTACCCCTAGGGGTATTTACAACCAGCACAACCCTTCCGGAGGATATCAGATCTACTGCGTCGTAATGCCCAAACGGCCTATCACTTCGGGTTTCGCCGATCGAGCGCTTTTCGTCGGTGACCTTTGCGACCAAAATACCTACTTCCACCCCGTGTTCTTCGAGCGACTTAGAGGTCCCGATGGTAGCCGCCAACTCGAATCCGAGGTCCCGAAATGCCTTCGCCACCTCAACTCCGTGATCCTTGTCCCGATCCGAGAGCGAGAAAAGCACCACACCCGAGTCGGCTAATCTCGATCCCGCCGCGAGCTGGCTCTTTGAGAATGCGATCGGGAAGTTTCTATCGATGCCCATCACTTCGCCTGTTGAGCGCATCTCGGGTCCGAGGAGGGTGTCGGAGGTTGGAAATCTAGAAAAAGGCAGAACAGCCTCTTTGACTGCCACGTGGTCAATCGATAGAGGGGGATCGAATATCTTGTCCTGTCGCAGCTCGTCGAGGGTCTTGCCGACCATTACTAAGGCGGCGAGTTTAGCTAAAGGAACGCCGGTTGACTTTGCGACGAACGGAACCGTCCTAGACGCCCTTGGGTTAGCCTCGATCACATATACCTGTTCGGCCTGCACTGCAAACTGCACGTTTATCAAGCCAATGACTCCAAGTTCGTTGGCTATCAGTATTGCATAGGCCCGAATCTGCTCAATCACCGCTTCGGAGAGGGTCTGCGGGGGAATAGCGCAAGCCGAATCACCCGAGTGTACCCCAGCCTCTTCGACATGCTCCATTATTCCGCCTATATAGGTCTCTCCCGCCTTGTCTCTGACCGCGTCTACGTCGACTTCGATCGCGTCCTCCAGAAACTTATC
>JAKAPB010000104.1 GCA_021823045.1 Actinomycetes bacterium
ATCTAATTGTTGAGAAGTTAGGCTCGTTGAACGAAGAGTTGCATAAAAAGGAGCTTCTTTCGACTGAAGCGAGAACAATCTACGCTGCAAGCGTGGAGCGTTTTACTCGAGAACTTGAGTTGACGGAACAACAGATCCTAACTGCACCTTTGCCTGCAGCTTCGTCAGCCTCTCGCACCGCTGAGCAGCTGGAAGAGTTGGAGGCCGAGCTAGCAAAGATTGGCCCGACCAACCCCTATGCAGAGTCCGAGCTGAAAGAGGCAAACGAGAGGATTAGCTTTCTAGAGCAACAGCTTGAAGACGTCCGATCGTCAAGGAAAGAGCTAGCAAAGGTGGCTCATCAGATCGAGCGTGAGATGAAGGCGATCTTCGTCTCGGCATTAGAGGACATAAACAGATCATTCCATACCATTTTCGCAGAACTCTTCCCCGGAGGTGAGGCTTCGGTAGTCTTGTTGGATCCGGCTAATGTCCTCGAGTCTGGGATCGAGTTTGAACTTTCAATTCCATCGAAGAAGGTGAAGAGGATGTCTCTTCTATCCGGAGGCGAGCGTTCTATGGTAGCACTTGCATTTCTCTTCGCCGTTTTTCAATCAAGACCCTCGCCCTTCGTCATACTCGATGAGGTTGAGGCCGCTCTGGACGACAAGAACCTCGGTCGGTTCTTAGGCCTTTTGGATCTGTTTAGGACTTCCTCACAGCTATTGGTGATTAGCCACCAGAAGAGGACAATGGAGGTGGCTGATGTCCTTCTTGGTGCCGCGATGGACAAGAGTGGTACCACGAAGATCATAAGGGAAGAGATTTCTCAGAGGCTCCCGTTAATCAAGCTGGAGGCATAGTTGGGTATTTGGTTCATTTGACCCGACCTTCCTGCGGTTGGCCGTTTCGCTTCGACTGTTTTTCAAATTGTAAGTATTTTGACTTCGCTGAAATCGATAGATCGGTAATCTCAATCGGTAAGGGTCGAGCCTATCGCGGGCTCCTATTCTGGATGGATAATGCACCTTTTGTTTCTAGTACTCGTATACCTAGTCGCCGTCCTAGTCGTAGCCGCTGGAGGCGTATACATCTCCCGCCAGCGCAGATCTCGGCTCTCGACGTCGTCAAAAAAGGTCCTGGCGGCCCCGCCTGGAGTATCGGCGAGCGGCTCCGGCAAGACCCAGCCAACGATCGAAGTCGATCTCGAGCCTGCACAAGGCGACGATTTAGCATTTAATGCTAAATCAAAGACAGCAGTTGAAGAGCCTCCAAAGTCTCTATCAGCGGGTTTGTCGAAGACTAGGGGAGTCATCGGTGCAGCGCTGTCGAGGATGAGGCTTAGGGGTGGGCTGTCCGAGGAGTTCTGGAGCGAACTCGAAGAGACCTTGATTCTGGGCGACCTCGGACTCGAAATTTCCAGCGATCTCGTGTCAAGGACGCGAGACGCTTTTCGCCAGACTGGCCTCAACTCATCCGTTGAGGCGATCGACCTACTCCGACGGCAGATGTTATCGGATCTTGGAGGAAAAGAAAGGTCACTCGGCCTTTTGGGTGAGGCCCCTAACCTGATTTTGCTCGTCGGAGTCAACGGGGTTGGCAAGACGACGACGATTGGGAAGCTAGCTAATTACCTAGCCAACAATGGATCTTCGGTTATTCTGGCCGCCGGCGACACCTTTAGAGCCGCAGCGTCGGAACAACTTGAGCAGTGGGCAAACGCTGCAGGAGTTGAGATTGTAAAGGGTAACTCTGGAGGCGACCCCGCATCGGTGATTTTTGATGCTGCATCTCGCGCAAAGGCAATTGGCTCCGACGTAGTTATTGCAGATACTGCAGGGAGACTCCAGACTAGTTCAAACCTGATGGGTGAATTAGCCAAGATACACCGAGTCGCCCTCAAAGCACCAGGGACTTTGAGTGAGGTCCTCCTTGTGATCGACGCGACTACGGGACAGAATGGGCTCTCTCAGGCAAAGTCATTTTCCGACGCCGCCCACACCACGGGTGTCGTTCTCACCAAACTCGATGGTTCCGCAAAAGGCGGTATAGCATTTGCCATTGAGAGGGACCTAGGTATTCCGATCAAATTTGTCGGCACGGGTGAAAAAATAGGAGATCTTGTCCCCTTTGTCCCCGAAACCTTTGTAGATGAAATATGTGGTTAGCCTCAGGCGGCTAGCTATTGAATCGACTTTTTGGCGGGATTTGTTCATTTTGATCGCTTACGTCGCTAGTGCTTTAGGGAGTTTGAATGTTTGACGGACTTGGTAATAGGCTCGATGCAGCGCTGAACCGCATCAAGGGCAAATCGCGACTCAGTCAGACCGATGTAGACGGGGCTCTTGTCGAGATTAGGGCGGCATTGTTAGAAGCCGACGTAGCACTTAGCGTTACCAACAGCTTTGTGGAGCGAATCCGTTCTGTTGCGGTAGGAGCCGCGGCTTCGAGATCCTTGACGCCGGGTCAGCAGATAATCAAGGCGGTCGATACTGAACTAGTGCGAGTCCTAGGTGGAGAGTCGCTCAAGATAAATTACGCTTCGAAACCCCCGACGATCTTTCTTCTAGCGGGACTGCAAGGAGCTGGAAAGACTACGACAGCCGCGAAGCTGGCACTCCACTTCAGAAGGAATGGCAGGAGTCCGTTGCTCGTCGCCGCGGACCTCCAGCGTCCTGCCGCAGTGGAGCAGCTAAGGACACTCGGTGAACGAGCATCGGTTCCCGTCTTCTCGACGCCAACGGATCCTGTTTCAGTCGCAAAAGCGGGGATTGAGGAGGCCAGGAGGGTCGGGAGAGACATCGTCATTATCGACACGGCTGGTCGACTGGCCATTGATGAGAGTCTGATGGCGGAGATATCTTCGATCTCTCAAGCCGTGCAACCGAACTACACCTTCTTGGTGATAGACGCGATGATTGGCCAGGATGCGGTCAATACCGCTAAGGCATTCAATGAGACTCTCTCGCTCGATGGTGTCATAATGACCAAACTCGATGGAGATGCTCGGGGAGGAGCTGCGCTATCGGTCAAGGAGATCGTGGGGAAGCCGATCGCCTTCGGATCCACTGGCGAGAAGCTGGAGGACTTTGACACCTTTTATCCCGAGCGGATGGCCAGTCGAATTCTTGGGATGGGAGACGTACTAACCCTGATAGAGCAGGCGGAGCGGACACTCGATGAGGAGGTGACAAAAAAAGGTGCCTCCCGAATGATGGAAGGCCGCTTCGACCTCGACGACTTTTTAGAGCAGCTGAGACAGGTTAAGAAGATGGGTCCTCTAAAGGGAATTATGGGGATGCTTCCTGGAGTGCCGAAAGAGTTGAAAGATGTTGATATCGACGATAGGGAGATCGACAGGATTGAGGCGATAATATCGTCGATGACCGTTGAGGAGAGGCGCAATCCAAGGCTCATAGACGGCTCGAGGCGCCAGAGGATCGCCTCTGGGTCTGGGGTCCAGTCCCACCAGGTTACCGGGCTGCTCAAGCAGTTCACCGAGATGCAGAAGATGATGAAGCAGATGGGTATCGGTCCATCTTCTGCTACAAGGAGGCATAAGACGAAGTCAAATGTCCGTAAAGGTAGAAGGAATAAACGTTAGGCAGGGTGGAACTTATTTAACGTTAGACTGGCTCTGCTCAAGTTGGGGAAGTGTGCCCCCGCGTAAGGATTTCATTTTCGGCGATGGCCGACGGCAAAAGTAGCGAGGTAAGTAAGTGGCAGTTAAGCTTCGTCTAGTACGGACGGGTAAGAAGAAGCAGCCTTCGTATCGGGTAATTGCAGCTGAGGCGACGTCGCCTCGCGACGGCAGGTTTATCGAAGTGATAGGCCACTATTCTCCTCGCTCAGAGCCCTCGGTGGTACAGATAGATAATGGCAAGGCACTTAAGTGGTTGAAAAATGGCGCTCAACCGACAGAGACTGTCCAAAAATTGCTGGTCATATCGGGTGCCTGGGCAGAATTCAAACCTGCAAGTAAGGGTTAGAGATGTCGGACGAACAGGATTTTAATACCGTAGAGCCAGAGCCAACACAGGCGATTAACCTCTTGACCTACCTGGGCCATTCTATGGTTTCTGCCAATGAAGAGGTCGAGGTCGAGTGGACTCGGTCCGGTAATGCGGTGAAGTTCACGGTGTATGTCCCCTCAGCGGACATGGGCAAGGTTATTGGCAAGGGTGGACGGATAGCAAATGCTATTAGGACCCTAGTGCGGGTAGCCGGGGCAAAAGACGGAGTTGAGACCTCGGTCGAGTTCTCTGAGGCGAGGTAGTTCTACTGGATCGCCCCGAATCCAAGAAGCTGATTGAGGTGGCGAGGATTACTAAGCCACACGGTTTGGTCGGCGAAGTCCAGACTGTGAGCATCACCAATGTACCAAACCGGCTCAAGACTGGCCTGAAGGTTGTTGCTAGACTCAAGTCAAATGAGGTAGAACTGACTATCAAGAGCGTAAAAGGTACCGACGCACACCCGATAATTGGTTTCGAGGAGATCAAGGATCGCAACGAGGCGGAGAAGCTCCGAGCGGCTAGATTGCTGGCTGAGGCCGAGAGCATCGAGGGTGAGCTGCTCGTGCATGAGCTAATCGGTGCTGCGGTTATCGAGGAAACCGGGCGGGAGTGGGGTAACGTCATAGAGGTAATTGCGAATCCCGCCTCCGATATCTTGGCGACAGATCTCGGAAAATTTATTCCCTTAGTTTTCGTGGCTAGCCTTAATGAAAACAGGATAACTATCAAACCCCCCGAAGGTCTCTTTGATCTCTAAGTATTTGCAGGCGATCTCACTGAGGAGCTGAGCTTTTGCGGATAGATGTCTTTAGCATCTTCCCCGACTTGATTAGGGGTTACTTTTCTCAGACTGTAGCGTCGAGGGCAATACGCTCTGGTGTCTTCGAGCTTAACGTGGTCGATATTCGCACTAAGGCCACCGATGCTCATCGCTCCGTAGACGACGCTCCATTTGGTGGAGGAGCGGGGATGCTGATGAAACCGGAGCCGATCTTTGCCTCCATCGAGGACCAGGATCCACCAAGGCCGTTGTTTCTCCTTTCCCCAACAGGTCGCAAGTTTGATCAAGGATTCGCCCGAGAACTCTCTTTGCTTGAAGGATTTTCGCTGATCTGCGGCAGATATGAAGGATTTGACGCAAGGATTGAAGACGAGCTCGTTGATGGGGCGATCAGTATAGGTGATTACGTGCTTGCCGGTGGAGAGGTAGCGGCAATGGCGATCGTCGAAGCGACGATACGGCTGCTTCCCGGGACTCTTGGAAATTCACATTCGGTCGTAGAAGAAAGTTTTGCCTCCTCACTGCTTGAATACCCACAGTACACCCGCCCAGCCGACTTTCGTGGACTGCAAGTTCCCGAGATTCTTCTCGGGGGCAATCATAAGTTGATCCAGGAGTGGAGGAGAACCATGTCGATAGTCAGGACGATCCGACTTCGTCCCGACCTTATTGAAAAGCGAGGCGGACTCGAAGAAGCAGAGGCTGAACTTTTGACGAAGTACGGCTATGCTTGGATGGTCGAAGTGCACACCAGGAGCCAAGAGGACAGATGAACCCCACCGACATTATTGATAGAGACTCTTTCCGAGAAGGAATTCCAGAGTTCGCCCCCGGAGACACGCTTAAAGTGCACGTTAGGGTCGTCGAAGGAAACCGTGAGAGGGTTCAGATTTTTCAAGGCGTAGTTATTCGTCGCCAAGGAAGCGGAATACATGAGACCTTCACCGTCCGTAAGGTGAGCTTCGGTGTCGGGGTGGAGAGAACTTTTCCGCTACATACGCCAATCGTATCCAAGATCGAAGTTTTGACTCGTGGCGATGTGAGAAGGGCCAAGCTTTACTACCTAAGAGACAGGGTAGGAAAGGCCGCAAAGATCAAGGAGAAGAGGTAAGTCAGGTCCGTGCCTTGTTGAGCATGAGACCGATACTTCTCTTAGGGGATCAATTCTCTGGATGGACTTTTTCGTGAGTTCAGAGGATCTAGAGCGCTTTGAGAGCGAGGTGGAACTCGCCCTTTATCAGGAGTATAAGGCTGTCATATCTCTATTCAAGTATGTCGTCGAAACCGAGAGAAGGTTCTACCTGGCAAATTCGGTCGAAGTGGACGCGGGATCGATGTCGGCTGACGGTTATGTTACAGTTCGACTACTTGACGCCTGGGTTTGGGACATGTATCGGCCCGTCCGCTTTATTCAAGAGGCCAGAGTGATAACAAGGCGAGATGTCAATATCGAACTGTTGCCGACGCCAGAATGACATAAAGTGCTGCTCATAGTTTCCGTGGGGCATACTTCAAGGACTGAATTGGTGAGTGGGAGGGCGATTCGTGTTTGAATCTGGCTGGTCGGATTCGACCAAAGCAGTTTCCATGGGGCGCAATCAGCAGATCATAAAGTCGGTAAATCCCCCGCTGATCTTCGCATCAACCTACCTCAAAGACGAATCAAGTGTGTATGGTCGACACGACAATTCAACTTGGCGTGCATTTGAGGAGGTAATCGGGGAACTCGAAGGGGGATACGCAGTCTCATTCTCCTCGGGCCAAGCCGCCACGAGCGCTGTTTTGTCACTGCTCGACTCCGCTTCGAGGCTTTTCCTCGTCAACGATAGCTACAATGGCACCCGGCTTCTCGTCGATTCACTCCAAAGCCGGGGTGTCCTCAGGCTCGAACTGCTTTCTCCGGAAGTTTCCTCCGATCCAATGCTTCTACCAGAGGCTGCTTCTGGGACCTCGGACCGAGCAGAACACAAGAACATGTGTTGGCTTGAAACTCCCTCAAACCCGATGCTGCGGATATACCCGCTGGATAAATGGGTATCCTTCAAGGAAGCCACCGGGGCGATGCTTG
>JAKAPB010000105.1:0-6462 GCA_021823045.1 Actinomycetes bacterium
ATCGAGACATAGGGGTAAAATACGGCCACCCCGACGCCGTTTCCATTGGCAGCCGACGCAAATCCTCCTCGGGAGGATATTCCCACCGGGGTGATATTCGAATAGGAGCCATTGCCAGGATCCAAAGATAGCAGGCTCCAATACGGTCCCGATTTCGCCTCGAACCACAAGTTAGACTGCGTCGCCTGTGATATCGAAGTGGATATCCCCGTTGCTGCGCCAGAGACCTCTGCAGGGTTTGGCGTTATCGGCTGATTGGTGCACCCGGCTGCTATTACTGCCAGTGTCGAGAGAAGGGAAATGCCAGCTATCAAGTTACTTCGGGATCTCATTTTCCGGTAGATTGGAGGGTTCTTTTTCACTCGTTCACCATCTGCTTTAGGGTTTGATAGATCGCAGTGGAGTAACTCGCCGCATACTGGTCGTTCGCCGTGTTGAGCAGGATGTCTTTCGTATTTCCCTTCTTGTCGATGAAGAAGAGGAACTGGCTGTGGACTACCATGCCCTCCTTTGGTACGACGACCTGGATTCCGTAGTTTTTCCAGACCTTTTCTAACTCTGTGGTGCTTCCGGTCAAGTAGTACCAATTCGGATACCGGTTCAGCCCGTGTGAGGTGTCAAACGCTGTAACGTCTGCGGCGGAGTGAAAGATTGGGTTCGCAACGATGGCGACTAAGGCCACTTTTGACGAGCTTTTCCCGAGCATCGAATCACCAGACACCATCTCCTGCGCTATCAATGGACAGGCGTCGTAGCACTCAGGATCCAAGAAGGTGAGAACCACGGGACGCCCCAAAAAAGAGGTCAGCGATACAGCCTTTCCGCTTGAGTCATAGAGGGTGAAACTCGGTGCAGGGTGCTTTGTAAGCAAGGGTTGAACTCCGCCGGAGTCTACCAAAGCCATAGATTGCGATGGGGCACCGGCAGCCGAGGCGACCAGGATCACCCCAGAAAGGAAGAACGCGGTGATCGTCAGCCACCCAATACCCCTAACCAGCGATCCGGCTGCTCCCTTTAGCGCACTCCATCGCTCGGTCGCTTCCACGAGGTAGCGGCTTCGAATCGCAGCCGGTTCGGCGGAGATGATGAGCGAAAATATCACCACAGCGAGTGGGAAGCCTGAGTTGAAGTCGGTCCCGGTCGGAGAGAATACCCCCATATCCTGCCCGATCCACCATCCAAAAAGCGCAGCTATGGTCCCCCAAAGCACAACGGGCTTAGACGTAGGTCTAAGCGCTAAAGTTACCGCCGCACTTAGGGGGACGATGACCATTATCGCGTTTGCAATTACTGGAGAGTGGCTTGCGAAGCTGGAATAGAGCTTTACCGGCTCGGCGACCAACCACGGCTGAACCGACGACGCCATCTGGGTTAGGTAGGACGAGAGGCCACCTTTCTGCCAATACCCCTCAGACGGTAATGCTTGGAGAAGAGCGCCGATTGCTAGAAATGCGCTGACGAAGTAGGCGGTGGGTCGAACCTTAGCTACCCAGGATCTCGAAGAATCGGCGGATAACAAGAGGATAGCGACATACGCGTAGACGACTATCGCCGCAGGTGCACCGGTAGCAAAGGCAGCCCCGGAGTAGAATACGCCGCCTCCGTTACCGACGATGAAAACTATCAGGTCCCAGAGGAGAGATCCATAAAGCACGACCCGCCTCGAGATCGGACCGATGTCCGCCAATAGCGCAACACCAATCAGCAGCTGGATGATTCCCGAGACGATGTCCAACTTGACCGGATGGTTATTCCACAGGCTGAGAAACGGATTTGCGATGTCGTTGATCCAACTAGGTGCACCGAGCAGTGAAGGGTCGGCGACCTGAGTGACGAGCCCACCAGGCATCGATGGCCTGAGCTGCAACACTCCGTCGATGATCCAGATGACGCCGAATGCTACTCTGAGGAACTTGGTTCGAGAACCCTCGGAATGAGGGTCCCTGGTCATCCATCTCTTGTCGGCCAATCGGCTAGCCAGTCGGCGGCTCGGCTCGAAGCCGGTTAACCTGAGCGCAAGGTACAGCACCAATAGAATGCCGATCGAGCTCAGGGCTATCACCTCGAGCTGGCTGTTTAGCAGGCCCCCAAGGGAGCCGAAGTCGGATGGTCCACTGTTATTAGGCATCTAGGCGTCCTTTGTCGGGTCATTGTTGCAAAAGTGAGCACCAGCGAACCCGATGGCTGCAGCTGTGCAAGCTGTAAAAGTCATTCTTTGTTTGAAAAGGTTGAGAATCATCGAACTGCCGGGTCGCAATGCTGACTTTGACGGAGGACTTTCCTCGACAGTGCGCTTATAGATGAAGGTGGATGCAGAATTCGAACTTCGCTCGGGTCGCATTAGCCGGAGGACGAAGCCACCTGCAGTGGTCAGAGCGGGCGCAAGGACCGCCTTCTTTGCGATTTTGACCAACCGGATTCTCGTGGCAGTCGACTTTGACTTCAATATGGTGAGGGTTTTTGGCTGGTGCCTGGTTGGCCTCGAGAGGATCACTATTGCGTTGGCGGAGATCGCACCGAGGACGACGGGAAGGTGCTGTAACTCTATAACCAAAGTGGTTTGGTGCTGGATAATCCCGACTACCGCAGTCAAGACGAGCAGCAGTGCGCTTGGGGTGAGGATAAATCTCATCATCCAGGCGAACTGTGAACGGATCCCAGCGGCTAGAGCGCCGAGGCCGACTCCAAACTCAAAAGATGCGACGTCTTCTGTCAGGTGGCCGCCGTAGTTGGGTGCAGAAGGCATTAGCAGGTGTATCAGCGCCTCTGTCACAAGTAGCACTCCTACCGATCCCAGTATGACCCTGAATGAGTGGTAGGCGAGCCTGGCTGACTTCTTCTCCGAGAGGGCTAGCTCCAGCGGTGTTTGGATCTTCGCGGCTTTGGCTATAAGCCTCTCACCTTTTGTTGCTCCTTCCAACGAGATCCTCATCAAGAGCCAGTCAGCGCATTGATCGCATTGCCGGAGGTGGGACTGTAGTTCGAAATCGTCAGGGCCGTTTGCCTCGTAGTCGAAGAGTCCTTCGACACCTCTTCTGAAGATCTCGCAGATTTCGTTCGCTTCCATATACTTCGTATACGTAGGCTGGGTGGTAAAAGTTTCTCGGGCCAAAGGTTAATCTTTCGTGACAAGGCTTCGCTGGGGTTCAAATCATCGCTTAGAAGACCTACTGGTCAGCACCTCCCGCGGAGATTCCATCGCTTTCGAGGAGTTCTTTCAACAGACCCAGCTACTGGTGGTCAGCTACCTGGGCCGGATACTGTTCGATAAGGGTTCCGTAAATGACCTAGCGCAGGAGGTCTATCTGAGAACCTGGAGGTCTAGCGGCAGCTTCGATCCGAGCCATTCGGCGAAGACTTGGTTACTTTCGATCACACATAACGTCGCTATCGATTACCTACGTAAGTCATCCCCAACTACCACAAGGTTGGATGACACAGCGATAGTTGTCAACCAGGGCGATTTCACAGCGGTCGTGGACCTGTGGAGTGCGGTCGACTCTTTGGATTTGGAGTTGAGGTCCGCCTTCGTACTCACGTCGGTTCTAGGTTTCAGCTACGCCGACGCAGCACTGATCTGCGGTTGCGGCCTCGGGGCACTGAAATCCAGGCTCTTTAGGGCACGCAGTGTTTTGATGAAACGTCTCTCGGAAACAGAACGCCCTGACGAGGAGGATGGATACATCACTGGTGGGATTGGAAATTAAACCCAGGGACACGATCGGTCCCTCCGCCAATCATCTCCCGGCTTGTTTGAATGCAACGCCTGGTCCAACGCCAAGCTCCCACGATTGATACTCGTTTGGATTACTAGATTCAAAAGGGAAGCTCCGCTTGAGATGTGACCCCAGCGAGGCCTCGAATATCAGGCTTGGCTTTCGGTTCGACCCGAAGGGCGGATCGGATAATTCGCTCCAGTGACACCCAAAGGTGTCTCCTTAGAACTCCTCTTCTGCCAGCTCGACTAGGTCGTCGGTCAAGGTTTGGAAATGCCTGCGCCTCTGGGACTTAGTGTTCCTAACCAGGGACGTGATCGTACCGACCGGGTGGGCCGCCTCTAGCACCGCCTTGTAGTTTCTCAGGGACCTTATCGGCTCGACCTCGAAGTCGCCCTTGGTGATCCATTCGGGAGACTCAGACGGCTCTATCCCTAATGTCTCGCAGGCGGATAGGTAACCCTGTTCAATCAAGAGGTCAGAGTGGCTGAAGTCGAGTGTCTCCAATCCCTCCGCCGCAGCGCATTCGAGGATAGTAACCTCCGTTCCGGTGGGAATACTGGCGAGCTCGGACTTGAAGCGTGCCATTTTCGTCAGGTGGAAGGTCCTGATGATCGCCTCTAGCGGTCGCTTTGCCTCCGGAAGGGCGGTGTCCATCGAGGCGCATACGAAGACGTAGATCCGGTTCGCTCCGAGTTCGATCGCCTTTGAGATCGGAAAGTTGTTGACTACCCCGCCATCGATGAGGTGCATGCCGTTGACCTCGATCGGGGGGAGGATCCCAGGTAGGGCGGCCGTGGCGTAGAGGGCCATGTCGGGAGGGCCGTCACTAAACCAGTACTCCTCGCCACTGTGATAGTCGCAGGCTAAAACGTAGAGCGGGATCTCCGTTTCAGCGAGGTCCTTGATCTCAAGTTCCTCATCGATCAGTTCGCGAAGGGGTCCGGAGGGGAAAACGGACTCGATCTTTTGGGCGTATTTGATCGGAGTCGCAAAGCGATTTCCGGAGAATATGTTTTCTCTCTTCATCGTCCGCCACAGGTGGTCAAGGGTTCTGATCCCTTTTATCCCTGGATCCTGCGCAAAGACCGCCCCATTGAGGGCGCCGGCCGAGACGCCAACGATGAAGTCGGGCACAATTCCCGCCTCGAATAGGGCACCAAGCATCCCAACTTGGGCGGATCCCTTTCCACCCGAACCGGAGAAGACGAACGCCGTCTTGGTCTTTTCTGGCGGAGTTTCCACCCCTAGGACATTCTTGACGTTTTGTGTATCCGGTGGCACTGCCCGCTTGGCAGAAAAGACCCTCGACAGCCAGCCCGTCAAGGCGGTACGGTTATTTCGATCTCCCTTTGGTTCGCTGTTCATTTTTTGCTCGCTATGTAAGATTCCTATCGGCTATAGAACCGTTACTCCCAAATGCGGTCCCTTCGGATTGAATCGACCAACACCTCTAAAAGATGTAACGCATTTTAAGGCTAATTTACGCCCGAGGTAGGGCAAAGTAGGTCCAAGGATCCTCGAAGCCTTCTGTCCGAAGGCGAGAATTCACCTCCAATCTACCAAATATTCACTGAGCTGCAAGTCCTCGGTCAGGTTGGGCAAATAGAAATGAGTCTGTGATTGTCCTTGTGAAAAAGCAGAACTCGTTTCAGCCACGACTTTGCTCAATTTGCCTCAGGCCATCACGTTCTCTCCCCATGGTTCACAGTGCCGACCGGCTACCCCAGCCGGCCGTAGTATCGGTTGCCCCACCGATGCTACGGGGGCATTGTGTGCCGCTTGGCATCTAGTTCTGTGCGGCTTGGCGGCTAACACTGCCAAAGCAGTCCGACGATTCTGCCCAAAGGCCAATTGCTCCGCTAAATCGAGCAGTTCGATGTCGTTTTTTTGAATGTCGTTTTATTGGATGTCGGGGCGCTCTGACAGTCGGATATTTTGACTTGTTCGAGTCGCTGCACTTGGACGATGCCGTTTTGTTAGGCTGTCCCCTCAGCTAGCTATTCCAAGGAGCGGATGAATTGCAAAAAGGTGGGGGAGTTTTCGGCTCGGGCGGCAATGAGAATTCTCATGGCGTCGAAGTTCGATCGACTAGGGAGTCGTTGGATAAGGGCCCGGTTATAAAGGAGGGCGAAGCGACCCCTTTTTATTCGCTAGCCCGAAACGGCGGTGAACCCTATCTGGTCCGCTACGACCTCGTCGGATCGGAGTTGAGCACCCCTCCGTTTAGCGGGAAGTCGATTTTGCGTTTCGTCCAGCTGACCGACGTCCAACTCGCCGATACCGAGAGCCCCGCCCGCTTTGAGTACATCAACCGTTTTTTTCGAGATCCGAAGTTCACCAGATTGATCCCGGGATTTAGGGCACAAGAGACCTTGGTGGTAGCGCTGCTGGTCAGCTTTGTCGAGGCGATCAATTCGATCGGGGCGTCAGAGGTGACTGGGGCCGGACTCGACCTCGTGCTGACTAGTGGTGATGCAACCGACAACGCCCAGGAGAACGAGTTAGACGCCTTCCTGTCGATCCTGGCCGGTGGGGTCGTCCGGCTCAAGTCCATCCCCTCTGGCTACCTCGGGGTTCAGACCCAAGGGGTTGGCGACGAGTTCATATGGCACCCGGATCCGGGCAAGACCGACCTGTACAAGGATCTATTCGGTCATCCTACGATCGAGGGCCTGCTAGACAAGGCGGTTTCGGAGACCGTGAGTCCGGGACTCAGGGTTCCCTGGATTGGCTGCAACGGTAA